>NZ_QSFR01000006.1:0-142148 GCF_003467925.1 Collinsella sp. AM43-1
CAGGCGAGGTGCACCGCCGAGAGCGGGGAGCGCGCCAGGCGCAGGGCCTCGGAAAGCAGGGCCCGCGGGAGAGTCATGCGCGGCGTCGGATCGGAGAGTCGTGTCATGGCCATCACCTCTCCTCGGAGTGCGCAAACCAGGCCGCGCCCGCCGCCGTGAGCGCGGCGAACGCGAGCGCACTGACCGCAAGGCCCGCCAGCGTGAGCATGCCGTCCGCCGTGAGCGCCCCGCCGAGCGCCATGTCCGCCGCGAGCGGCTCGCCGCTCGGCAGCACGGGAATGAAGCTCGTGGGGATGACCATGCTCGCCGACGGCGGAAAGAGCTGCGGCAGCGGCATCAGCGACCAGGCGAACCCACCCACGAGCTGCGCGGCGAGCGGGCAGAAGATGCCCGCGAGCATGCCGAGCCGCGCCGTGAGGAAGAGCCCTGCGGGGATCATCCACGCCGCGGTCACCGTGTTGGCGAGCGCGCAGAGGAGCATCGTGAGCGTGCCCGCGGCCGTGAGACCCTGCGAGGAGAACGCCGATCCCGCGAGGTAGATGCCGAAGACCACGAGGTTCGAGAGCGTGCAAAGAGCAAGGCACCAGAGCGCCTTGGCCCACCAGGCGCGCCCGAGCGGGAAGCCCAGGCCCAGAAGCCCCCGCATCCGCGTGCGAGCGTCCGCCCGTGCGACGCACGCCACCACGAGCGATAGAGACACGGGCAGGAAGAGCGCGTACCAGTAGTTCCACGCACTAAAGATCTGCACGCCCCGGTAGGGCATCGCGCCGAGCAGCGGCATCGGCAGCGCCATGAGCACGGCCAGGCGAACCGGTGCCGCGTGGCGCGACTTCAGGGCCTCGGCGCGCAGGCCCGCGAGCAGGCCGCCTTTCTCGCCCGTCATGCCGCCACCTCCCCGCGTGCTCGTCGCCCTTCCCGACAGAAGCTCATGAAGAGTTCCTCGAGGTCCTGCCCGGGCCGAAGCGCATCCTCGTAGGCGAGGCGCCCCCCGCAGATGATGCCGATGGTGTCCGCCATCTGCTGCACCTCGGAGAGGATGTGGCTCGAAACGATCACCGTCGTACCCGCCGCCGCGAAGCCGCGGATCTGGTCGCGCAGCTCCTCGATGCCGATGGGGTCGAGGCCGTTGGTGGGCTCGTCGAGCACGAGCAGGCGTGGCCGGGCGATCAGCGCCAGCGCGAGCCCCAGGCGCTGCCGCATGCCCATCGAGAAGCGCCCGGCGCGCTTCTTCCCGGTGTCCGCGAGGTCCACGGCGGCGAGCACCTCATCTATGCGGCTCTCGGGAAGGCCCAGCAGCGTGGTGCGCACGCGCAGGTTCTCGCGCGCGGTGAGGTTGGGGTAGAGCGGCGCCTCCTCGATGAGGCTGCCGATTGCGTAGAGGTCCTCGCGGCGCCAGGCGTGCCCGGCAAAGAGGATCTCCCCGGCCGTCGGCCGCAGCATCCCGCAGATCATCTTGAGCGTTGTCGACTTGCCGGCGCCGTTGGGACCGAGCAGCCCGTACACCTCGCCCTCGCGGATATGAAGGCTCACGTCGGCCACGGCGTCCTGCGCCTGGTCGCCGCGGCCGAAGCGCTTGGTGAGCCCGCGCGTCTCGAGCATGTAACCCATGGGTTTATCCTTTCTCTTCCGGGCGCGCGGGCCGAGCCACCGTGCCCGCACGCTTTACCTTTCGGGTTCACCATCCATGGTGGGGCGCGTTTCTAACGAAGCCGTAACGGCCGTTGGGTTCTTTTAGCGCCAACCCTTCTCGACCCGCACATCATGATTAATTCGCTTAAGGCAACAACTTTCCCGATCGATGTAATCACCGAATCAAAACGTGTACATCAGCCATCAAAGATGCCGAAAAATGTCATATTTGGAGGCTGATGTACACAAATGCAGAATCCCGCACAACCCAGTAGCATCCTCCATATGTCTGGACTCTCTATGCTTACGCTGGATAGACATCGCCGGAACGGGTATAGTATCGAAAGTTTTGTCGTTAACCAGCGGGGGAGTCCTGTGGGCATCAAAAAGAAGATCAAAAAGGAGCTTATCGGCACTTCCGATTACCCGTCGAATAAGATCTTTACGATCTCCAATTTCATCACCTTTACGCGCCTGATCCTCACCCTGGTATTTCTGTACCTGTTTGTGACGGATAACAACCGCGTCATCGCCATCGTTATCTACGCCGTTGCCGCCTCTACCGACTGGATGGACGGTCAGATCGCCCGCATGACCAAGACGGTCTCGTGGCTCGGCAAGGTCATGGATCCCATCTGCGACCGAGCGCTGCTGTTCACCGGCGTACTTGGGCTGGTGGTTCGCGGAGAGCTGCCAATCTGGGTCTGCGTGCTCATTATTGGCCGCGACATCTATCTGGGCATCGGCACGCTTATCGTTCGTCATTATCACCGTCGCCCCATCGATGTCGTCTTTCCCGGAAAGATTGCCACTGCACTGCTCATGACCGGCTTCTCGCTCATGCTGCTCGGGTTCCCCGTTATTGACGGCCTGCATCTTTTACCTTCAACCCTTACGGCCTTCCCGGGCCTCAACGGAAGCTCGGTGCCCCTCGGCATCTTCTTTGTGTACGGCGGCGTGATCTTCTCCATGCTCACGGCTGTCATCTATTCCATTAAGGGCGGAGTGGCCATTAAACAGGCTCTCGCGCATCCCGAGGACGAGGACATCGACTTTCTGAACCCTGAAATCGAAGACTGATTCGTTGGGGTATGATTACGTACGGTTCATTATTTGCGGCACGTCCGCGATAAGTTAGGGGTTGTCATGGACAACATGGTTAATAATATGCCTCAGAATGATAAGACTGCTGACGCTACCTGCGTATTCCGCGTGCCTTCAAGCGACGTCACCGTTCCCGACCTCATGGCCAACGTGCGCATCACCGCCCCCGTTCTGTCCATCGTCAAGGGTCCGCAGACTGGTGCCGCCTTTGAGCTCGAGGACGACGTGACCACCATCGGCCGCGATCCTGCAAACGGCATCTTCCTCAATGACATGACCGTTTCGCGTAGCCACGCGCGCATTATTCGCGAGGGCCTCGGCGCTCGCATTGAGGACCTGGGCTCGCTCAATGGCACCTGGGTCGACGGCGCCATTGTCAACGCGGCCCCGCTGCACGATGGTTCTTCCGTCCAGATCGGTACGTTTACGCTCATCTACCACGAGAGCACGCCGGAGCGCATCGAAACCGGTGAGTAGGGCATGGCCGAACGCAACTATCTGAGTATCGGCCAAGTCGTCAACCTTCTTCGAGGCGCATACCCCGATCTTTCGAACTCAAAAATTAGATTTCTAGAAGATGAGGGGCTCATTACCCCTCATCGTACGCCTAAGGGATACCGTCAGTACTCTAAGGAGGACGTTGATCGCCTGGAGGTCATCCTGCATTTGCAGAAGACCCGCTACATGCCTCTCAACGTGATTAAGCAGCGCTTGGAAAACGCCACGGACCTGTCAACGCTCGCTTACGAGGTGGGCTTGCTGTCCGATGTTCCGCTCAAGACGGAGCCCAAGGAGACTAAGCAAAAGCTGCATCCCATTGAGACCATTCCCGATATGCTGGGCGTCGAGATTTCGTTTATCCGCTCGCTCGCCGAGAACGACCTCATTCGCATCATCAAGAGTCCGCAGAATCGTGAGCTCGTCGATGGTCGCGATTTTCCAATCATCCGCTACTGCTCCGAGCTGTCACGCTTCCATATCGAGCCCCGCAACCTGCGTCAGTACGTGTCTTCCGCCAACCGCGAGTCCTCGATGTTTGAGCAGGTGCTCGTGAGCATGCTCGGAATGGATACCTCCGATGACGAGCGCGACGCCAAGCTCGAGCGTGCGTTTAAGAAGCTTCATGACCTGACCGAGGGTGTGCACACTGCGTTGCTCAAGAACCGCGTTTTTGAGTCGCTCAATGCCGTGGTCGAGGACGCCGACATCGATGCACTCGATGAGGAAATCACTCGCTCCGAGTCCACCAAAGCCAAAAACGAAGAGATAGCCACGCCGGCTTCGCACGAGGATTCTCTCGTAAAGCCGCTCAAGGTCGTCGCCCCTTCGCACTCCGGCACCGCCACGGAGGGCAAATAACCGCTGCCGCTTATCCGGCAACCCATTGAAAGGTCATGCAATGTACGACTTCGAATCTCAAATCGTCGACATCCCCGACTATCCCGAGCCCGGAGTCATCTTTAAAGACATCACGCCGCTCTTTGGCAATCCCGAGGCGCTCAAAGCCATGACCGATACCCTCGCCGAGCACTTTGCCGGCATGGGAATCACCAAGGTCGTGGGTCCCGAGGCTCGCGGCTTTATGGTTGGCGTACCGGTGGCTGTAGCCCTTGGCGCCGGCTTTGTTCCCGCACGTAAACCGGGCAAGCTGCCGCGCGAGACCGTAAGCCAGAGCTACGAGCTCGAGTACGGCACCGATTCAATTGAGATCCATGCCGACGCTATCAGCTCTAAAGATACCGTGTTGATTCTGGACGACTTGGTCGCGACGGGCGGAACCGTCGAGGCAACAGGTAAACTGGTGCGAGATATGGGCGCAAAGCTTATCGGTTACGGTTGTATACTTGAGCTTGCGTTTCTCAACCCGCGCGAGAAGCTCACGCCGTCTGATGACGATGTGGAGCTCTTTAGCCTGGTGACGGTAGGCTAGCCGTTACCCTTAGTTACTGGAAAGGAAGCTACATGCGCACAGCAAACACGCACAAAAATATGGCACGCTGCGCTGCTACGGCAACCCTCGCTTGTGTTTTGGGCTTGGGCCTCGCGGCTCCTGCCTACGCCGATACCGCATCCGACCTTGCCGCTGCTCGTACGAAACTCGAGCAGATCGGCACCCAAACCCAGCAGATTTACGATGAGCTTGCCACGCAGACGCAGGCGCTCGATCAGACTGCCGGCGAGATCACGCAAAAGCAGCAGGAGATCGCCGATGGTCAGGCCAAGCTCTCGACCTATGTCGCCGGCGAGTACAAAACCGGCGGTCTGAGCCTGCTTCAGGTTTTGACGGGTGTCGATGATCTGAGCGATATGCTCAACCGTCTGTTCTACTACGGCAAAGTTTCCGATAAGCAAGCTCAGACCATTCAAGAGGTCAAGGAGCTTAAGCAGCAGCTCACCGATAAGCAGGCCGAGCAGGAGAAGAACGTCGCCGCGACGCAAAAGAAGGTCGACGAGCTCAATGCCCAGCAGGCTGAGGCTCAGAGTGTCGTGAACTCCCTGGATTCGCAGCTGCAGGCCGAGCTCGCTGCCGAGGCCGAGGCCAACGCTGCGCTGCAGGCTGGCATTAATGCTAGCACCGCCGAAAAGGCCACGGTGAGCAACGACACCGCCGGTACGACCGAGAACACCAACAATGGCGGCCAGACCAACAATAACAACAACCAGGGCGGCAACACGCCGGCTCCCGCACCGCAGCCTGCCCCCACGCCCGCTCCGGCTCCCACGCCTTCGGCACCGAGTCAGTCTGTTGATGGTGGCTCCGTTGTTTCGCGCGCCTACAGCAAGCTCGGCTATGCGTATTCTTGGGGCGGCATTGGACCGAACAGCTTTGACTGCTCCGGTTTTGTAAGCTATTGCCTCACGGGACGCTACTGCCGTCTGGGCACCACGGTCGACTTCATGGGTTGGACCCGTGTGTCCGATCCGCAACCCGGCGATGTTGTGGTTAACTCCTACCATACCGGCATTTATATCGGTAATGGTCAGATGATCCATGCTTCCGACTACAAAACGGGCGTCATCATCAGCTCCGTTGCCGCCGGCATGAACAACAACTATATCTTCGTGCGCTACTAAGTCATCTTACACAGCGTGTGAATGTGGACCTCGTGGCTTAAAGTCGCGAGGTCTATTCTTTTGTCTCTAATCTTGTACGGCTATCTAGTATTCAAAACTAGATAGCCGTACATTCGGTTTGCAAGAAGGCTATAATTGTTGAGGAACAATTAGAAAGGACCCTCTATGAGCTGGGCACTTATCTCAGATTCAAGCTGTAACCTCCGCGATTGGCAACCGACCGCGCCCCATACCACCTTTGCATTTGCGCCCCTCAAAATTCGAGTGGGGGAGCGTGAATTCGTCGATGACCTTTCGCTTGATGTACATGAGCTCAACTGCGCTGTTCAGGCGGAGACGAACGCTTCTTCGAGCGCTTGTCCCAGCGTAGGGGAGTGGGCCGAGCTCTTCAAATTGGCCGACAAGACCATCTGCATGCCGATCTCTGAGGGCGTGTCGGGCAGCTACAACGCGGCAGCCACGGCTCGCGATATGGTTCTTGCCGAGGAGCCCGACCGACAGATTCATCTAGTCAATTCACGCGCAGCTGGCGGCAAAATGGATCTCATTTTCTTGCTGTTCGACCGCTATCTTGTAAGCAACCCGGATGTCTCATTCGAGGATGCTTGCGCATACTTCGATAGCCTTGAACAGAACAGCAAAATCCTCTTCAGTTTGTGCAATTACGAAAACCTCGCCAAAGCCGGACGTATCCCTAAGGCAGCCGGCGTCATTGCCAACAAGCTCAATATCCGCATTTTGGGCACGGCGAGCGAGGCCGGTAAAATCGAACTCGTCGGGCACACGCGTGGCGAAAAGAAGATGCTCAACAAGATCATCGACACCATGGAAGCCGAGGGTTTTACGGGCGGCGAGGTCATCATCGATCACGTTGAGAACGAAGCTGGAGCCCAGGCGCTTACTGACCGCATAGTCGAGCATTGGCCCGGCTCCAAGACCATCATCATGCCCTGCAACGGCCTGGATTCCTATTACGCCGAGATGCACGGCCTCATCATCGGCTACGGCATGGGCGTAGCTTCGGGCAAGTAAAGTCCAACCAAGCAAAAATATGGGCGGGACAAAGCGACAGATGGCTCTTTGCCCCGCCCGTTTTACACGTCGGCTAGCTATTAAACCCATTAAACTTTAGATAGCTCATCAGGTACGCCTTCGAAACGAAGGATGAAACTGCACTGCGCACAAGCAGCGACTCACGCGTTACCTGATGCGCCGTATCGGGAACCGGCGTCTGCTCAACGGAAAACGCCGAACGAATCGATGCCTCGAGCTGATCGACCACATAATCGAAGGCAGTCGGGGCATCGTAGCTCAAACGCTGAATGTTGAAGAGTGCCTGCACCGCAGCAATAGGTAGCACCTGTTTAAAGAGGCAGATAGCGATCAGGCGGGCAATCTGCTCGCGGCCATATTGCTTTTTGACCGGAGCAGGCACCAGGCCGACCTTAACGTAGTTATTGATCATCGATGGCGTAATGACAGGGTGCTCAACGCAAATGGACAGCGGCTCCATCCACAGCGCAACATACTCAATGACCTGGTCGCGGTAGAGCGTCACATTGGGCAACTGGTCATAGCGCGACAGACTCAACGTATTGAGTTTGCACACGATTTCGGACTGAATAAATGCATCGGGCAGCACAGTGGGCTGAATATCCTCAGGCTTAATACTGACCGACGAATCGGACATCGGAATAACGTGTTTAACGTGGTTCATAAAGGTCCTCCGTTCATTTTCTATATTGTATTCTAGGTTATCTAGTTTTGCATACCACATAGCCGGCAAGTAAAAGTGGTTGGACAACACATTGATGCATCGTCCAACCACTTTGTTTGAATATAGCAACCTTACATAAGATATATTATCGTACTTATCCACGGAGAAACGCGTATGCGCTCGTTGCCGCTATGGCTCCATCAGAAACGGCGGTCACAACCTGGCGTAAGCGCTTGGAACGGATGTCGCCAGCGGCAAATAGACCAGGTGTACGGGTGGCCATGGATTCATCAGTCAGAATGCCGCCATCAGGCGCCAGATCGACTAGATGCTCAACAAGCTCGGTATGGGGCTGCGTTCCGGTAAAAACAAAGATGCCAAACGAGCCGGGCTCAAATGACTCGGTATGAGTCTCGCCGGATGCATTGTCCTTAAAGGTAATCCTCGTTGGCATGGCTTCGCCCGATAGCTCCACAATACTAGTTTGGTACCTAACTGCAATATTGTCCTTTGCGAGTACTTTCTGAACAACACCATCGGGCGCACGGAACTGGTCGCGGCGCAGCACGATGGTCACACTGTTGGCAATGTCGGACAGGAACAGAGCCTCTTCGCATGCCGAATTGCCACCACCGATTACAAAAACCTGCTTGCCGCGGAAAAACATGCCGTCACATGTTGCGCAATATGAAACGCCACGACCGCGATACGTATCCTCGCCTGCGAAACCTGCCGGACGCGGCGTGGCACCCATGCAAGCGATAACGCTCGGGGCCAGCGTATCGCCCATATCGTGATGCACCGTAAACAACGCTGCATCGGCATCGTAATCGATACCCGTAACCATGCTCCATGCAACCTGTGCTCCCAGGCCCTCTGCATGCTGCTGAAAACGCTCGCCGAGTTCGGCGCCACTCAGGAGCGGGAAACCCGGATAGTTCTCGACCTCATTGGTTGTGGCGATCTGCCCTCCCGACATGCCCTGCTCAATCACGGTCGTCGTCAGGTTGGCACGCGCAGCATAAATGGCGGCAGCATAGCCCGCGGGGCCGCCACCGATAATCGCAACATCGATCGGCTTATCGGTAGTCATGAAGCGTCCTTTCGTCGAAACGTTGTCGTTCTTTGCGCTCATACCCAAATTTACGTGAACGTGACACTCATGCACTACAATGATAAATCCGTATTACAAAGCTGAAGGGGAGTTATCGATGGACCAGGCGCAGACGAGTGACGACGCTCCCCTGCTCACGCACAGCACTCCCCAATCGGAGCAAACCACACTCCTGGCTCAGCAAAAACCCCTCGTGACCATCGTGCATGCCTCCGTTGGCTCGGGCCACAAGGCCGCCGCAAATGCGATTGCGCAGGCATTCGACCTCATCCGCGGCACCAATGGCATCCCCGAGGATATTGAGATTGAAGTGCTCGATATCCTTGATTTTGGACGTATTAAATTCGACGGCAATAAGACCGCGGCTTCTTTTACGGGAGCCACGCGCCCCATTTACGACCTGACCTGGCGATATACGCTTACGGGACATCTTCTCTGGGGTGGCGGAACGGCATGGTCGCGAATTATGTTCCCCGCCTTCAACGAATATATTCGTAGCCGCAGGCCCATAGCCGTGGTTGCGACGCACATCACAGCAGCCAATGTTGCCGTGGGCGCCCGCGTAATTACGGGTATCGATTATCCGGTCGTCTGCGTACCGACCGACTACGAAGTCGAGGGATGGTGGCCCCACAAGGACACCGATTTATTCTGTGTTGCCAACGAATTTATGGCCGAAACGCTGCGTCCGCGCAAGGTGCTCGAGACAAAGATTCGCATTACCGGCATTCCTATTCGCGCCGGATTCGACACGGATTACGATCGCGAGGAAGAGCTAGCTAAGTTCAACCTCCCCACCGACAAGACCGTCGTACTGGTAATGGCCGGTGCCAGCTTGCCTCAACCGTACGTTCGCTTTCGCGCGGAGATGGACCGCACCCTCCCCTTCCTACGCAGCTTCGAAGACATGCACTTTGTCTTTTTGCCGGGCAAGGATAAGGAATACGCCGCCCGCCTCAAGACACTCTTCGATGCCGTGAAGCTCGAAAATGTCACGGTGCTGGACTATGTCGACGACATGGCGGCCCTCATGCACGGCTGCGACCTGGCAATTCTCAAATCGGGCGGACTCACCGTCACCGAGTGCCTATGCGCACATCTGCCGATGATCCTGCTGGGCAAGTCCTATGGCCAGGAAAAGGCCAACACCACCATGCTCACCGGCATGGGCGCCAGCATGCATGTCACCACCGCACGAGAGCTCATCGTGACGTTGCGTCATCTCCACGATCATCCTGAGTCGCTCAAGGCACTGCTCATCAACGGCGAAGTACTACGCCGCCCCCACGCAGCCGAAGACATAGCCATCGCAACCATGGAGCTCGTAGGCAAACCCCAAAAGCGCAAAAGAGCCTTCTGCCGCTTCTACTGGGGCGGAAAACCCGCGCATATCCGCTAGCGTCTTTATGTCCGCTTACCCGCGGGAGGCCCCTATATATCATCCCATGCTCAAACATTCTCGCTTCGCTGCGAAACTGCGCGTGGGACGATATATAGGGGCCTCCCGCGGGTAAGCTGCGTTTACGTACTAGCAGCTATACCAGATTCCCCTCCAGTAGAATCTGCAAAGGGGAACCAGAAAATATAAATACAGTAAGTCGATGCGACAAAGGAGGCGTCCCTTTATCGCATCGACTTACTAGAAAAGTAAATATTGTTTCAAGCGAGTAGCCGCCCGCCGGGGCTTACCTATATCGTTCCACGCGCAGTTTCGCAGCGAGCGAAGCGACGCGAGAATGTTTGAGCATGGAATGATATAGGTAAGCCCCGGGCGGGAGGGATACGAGCGCCCTAGGCGATGCCGCTGGAGCCGAAGCCTCCTTTGCCTCGGTCGGTTTCGTCTAGTTCTTCTACTTCTATGAGATTGACCGTGGGGACTTCTTGGATGACGAGTTGGGCTATGCGGTCGCCTTTGTTGATTTGGATGTCGTTGGTGGGATCCAGGTTGATGAGGATAACCTTGAGTTCTCCTCGGTAGTGAGCGTCGATGAGGCCCGGCGTGTTGACTATAGACAAGCCCTGCTTGATGGCCAAGCCGCTGCGGGGCTGGACGAAGCCGGCGTAGCCATCGGGCAGGGCGATGGCCAGCCCCGTAGAGACCAGACGGCGTTCGAAGGGCTTCAGGACGCAGTCTTCGTTGGAGCGTAGATCCAAGCCGGCATCGGTGGGATGGGCGTATTTGGGAAGCTCGACGGTGGGGTCGAGACGCTTTATGTTGACGGTAATGTTGGACATGGAATCACCTTAGCTTGTCGAGCTCTTGCAGAAATTCATCGACGTCTTTGAAATCGCGGTAGACCGAGGCAAAACGGATGTACGCAACCTTGTCGATCTTGGCCAAGCGCTTGAGCACCATGTCACCCAACTCATGGGACGTGACGGCCGTCAGTGTGCGAGAGCGCAGCTCGACCTCGATGTCGTCGATAATCTCATTGAGCTTCTTAGTGTCGATATCGCGCTTGATGGTGGCGCGCATCAAGCCGACGAGCAGCTTATTGCGATCGAACCGCTGCTTGGTTCCGTCTGACTTAATGACCTCGATTGGGTCTTCGCATCGCTCGAACGTTGTAAAGCGATAGTTACACGAGCAACATTCGCGACGGCGCTTAATGGTGTTATTTGACTCCTGCATACGAGAATCAACGACGCGGGTATGTGCCTTGCCGCATTTGGGACAGCGCATGGTACCTCCTCTTAAACGATAACAAGGGTACCATGCGCAGCGCGATAATGATTACGAACGAGCAGGAACCTTAAGATGCGCACCGGCGGCGAGCGAACCATGCTCCAGATGATTGACGTTACGGATCATGTCGGAAGTCTCTTGCGTGGAAAGGCCTTCGATTGGATATTCCTCGGCAAGCGACCAAAGAGAATCGCCAGTCTGAACGCGAATGGTCTCGTATGTAACGTTGGAAACGGACTCGGCATACGCGGCATGACGAGCGCTAAAGACCGACGTAGCGAGGACAAAGAAGAGCGTAAGCGCAACGGCGACGGCGACAATCGTCGGAACCTTCAGGGCAACGCGGGCCGGCGCGACTACAGCCTGCTGATTGCGCGCAGGCTGTACGGTCAAAGGCTGAAAGCCGGAGCGGCCACCCTGAACAACCGTAAAAGTGGGTTCTGCAGGCGTCTCGAGCTTAAGGGCGAGGTTTCCCTGGACCATATTCGTTGCGTTCATCATGTTCTCCTCTCGCGTGTTTTGCTGAGAACAGTTTTATCAAGCCGCGCGGACAAAAATGTCTAGCGCGAGAACGAATGTTCGGTTATTATTATCTTCGAACAGTTGTTCCTGTCAAGCAAAATTCGAACATTTGTTTGACATGGGTAGAGAGGATGCCCTGATGGCTCGCAAAATTACCAAGCGTCAGCAGCAAATTTACGACTTCATCAAGGAATATCAGCAGGAGAAGGGTTATCCGCCCAGCGTGCGCGAGATGGCTTCTGCCGTGGGCCTTTCCTCCCCCAGCACCGTGCACGCCCATCTCTCTGCCCTGGAGGCGCGCGGGCTACTCAAGCGCGATGCCACCAAGCCGCGCGCCCTGGAACTCTTTAACGAGGATGGTTCCTCTGTCTCAATTTCCAAATCTGACGAGCCCACCGCACCTCGCGGAACGGTCTCGCTACCGCTCGTTGGTCGCGTCGCGGCTGGGATTCCCATTCTGGCCGAGCAGAATATCGAAGACACGTTTACTATCCCGACCGAAATCGCCACTGATCAGGGTTCCTTTATCCTTGAGGTGCATGGGAGCTCAATGATCAATGTCGGCATCTTCAATGGCGATTACATCATCGTCCGTGAACAAAAGAGTGCCATGAACGGCGAAATTGTCGTGGCCATGATTGATGGTTCGGCGACCGTCAAGACGTTCTACAAGGAGCAGGGGCGTGTGCGCTTGCAGCCCGAGAACGACACCATGGAACCTATCTATGCAACGAATCCCGTTATCCTGGGCAAAGTCGTCGGCTTGATGCGCCGGTTCTCGTAATGCAAAAACGCATAACCATCTTTGATACCGTCCGCGGGTTTACGATGATTTCTATGGCAGGTTTTCACGCTTGCTATGATCTCGCCTACCTGTACGGCTGGGATATGCCTTGGTTTACCCAGACTGTCTTTCAAGACGTCTGGCGCGCCAGCATCAGCTGGGTATTTTTGTTTATCGCGGGTTGGATGTGCACTCTTTCGCGCAACAATATCAAACGTGCCGCCAAATACGCCTTAGCAGCACTCGTTGTCTGGTTGGCAACAACACTTGTCTCATTCGACGATTCGGTTAATTTTGGCATCATCTACTGCATGGCCGCATGCACCGGCATCGTGGCGTTGACCGATCCCGTCCTTAAGAAGATAACGGCGAGATGGGGCATGCCCCTATGCCTTGTGTTGTTCGCCCTCACCTGGAGCATCCCCAAAACGATCTACCCTGTCCCCTACCTGGCGTGGCTGGGATTTCCGAGCCCTGGGTTTGTCTCAGGTGATTACTACCCCATCATCCCGTTTATCTTTATGTATCTTGCAGGATACTTCGCCGCACACATAGCGCAGGGAATCGATAAGACCGTCCCCAGCTGGGCCTACGCCAACCCCCTGCCGGTGCTCGCCGGCCTTGGACGTCACGCACTCCCCTTTTATCTGCTGCATCAGCCCATCATTCTGGGCATTTTGGAGCTCGTCTACTCGGTGCGATAACGCTCGAGCCGCGGTGCAATACGAGCCGGCAACTTCGCCACAATGCGAACACCGTCCTCGAGATATTCCTCATGCAGAAGGGTTCCCTGCTCATGCACCAGCGTGATGAGAGCGCCCTCGCGATACGGAATATCAGCGGAAAGCAACACATCGGTGGCAGCTGCCTCGCGAGCAATGCGATCAACGAGATCGTCGAGCCCCTCGCCCGTTTGGGCCGAGAACAGAACGGCTTCCGGATAGCGACGACGGAAACTCAATCGATCAACGCTATCGAGAAGATCGATTTTATTGAATACGGTCAGCGTTAAACGCTCTCCGGCGCCGATCTCATCAAGCACGCGGTCGACAGCCTCCAGCTGCCGCTCATAGTCCTCGTCAGACGCATCTACGACTTTGAGAATTAGATCGGCACCCAAAACCTCGGACAGCGTCGATTTAAAGGCATCGACCAGACCATGGGGCAGCTTTTGAATAAAGCCGACGGTATCGGTAATCGTCATGCCGCGACCGCCGGGCAGGCGATACGAACGCGTCGTCGGGTCGAGCGTAGCAAACAGCTTGTCCTGCGAAAGTACCGTAGAGCCGGTCAGACGATTGAGCAACGTCGATTTACCGGCATTGGTATAACCGGCTAACGCGACGCGAAACGCCGGGGACTCAATGCGACTCTTGGATTGAACATCGCGACGCTGTTCAACCTGCTTGAGCTCACGACGAAGCGCAGCGATCTTATTACGAATGAGGCGACGGTCGACCTCGAGCTGACTTTCGCCCTGACCAAAACGTGAGCCGATGCCGCCGCGCGTCTGCTCCTTAGCGAGATGGCTCCACATGCCACGCAGGCGAGGCAACAAATATTGAAGCTGTGCCAGCTGTACCTGCAGGCGTCCCTCACGCGTCTGAGCATGCAGGCCAAAGATATCCAGGATCAGTGCAGTACGATCGATAATCTTTACCGGCTCGCCCACGGCTTTCTCCAAATAGGATTGCTGCGAGGGGGTCAGGTCGTCGTCAAAAATAACGACATCGGCATCCATGCGATGCACCAGGCCGCACAGCTCTTCAACCTTACCGGAACCGATAAACGATTTAGGATACGGCTTTACCAAACGCTGCGACAAGCGTGCCACGCACTGGGCACCAGCTGTGTGGGCAAGACGCTCCAGCTCATCAAGCGAGCGATCGAGCGGCCATGCATTGTCGCGCCACTCAACACCAACTAAAATGGCACGCTCGGGCTCGGGTGCCGTGGGAACAAGGGGGAAACGGGGCATTAGGCAGCCTCAATACGATGCAGGATATCCTCAACGACCTCATCGATCGTACATTCATCCATATCAAACCACACGATACGGTCATCGCGCTTAAACCACGAAAGCTGACGCTTGGCATAACGACGCGAACGCATCTTAATGAGTTCGCGAGCCTCATCCATGCTCATCACGCCATTGAAAGCATCAATGATCTCTTTATAGCCAATTGCCTGCATCGACGTCAGGGCATCTCCCAGCCCCTGGCCCATAAGACCGCGGACCTCATCGACAAGACCCTGCTCAAACATCAGATCGACGCGCTGGTTAATGCGCTCGTAGAGCACCTCGCGATTACGCGTCAGACCAAACCAAAGGGCATGATAATGCTCGTGCGGAACACTAAACTGCGACTTTTGCTGCGCATAGGAGACGCCATCATCATGCATCTCGAGCGCACGAATCACACGGCGCACGTTATGGGGATGAATAACAGCAGCCGATTCTGGATCGCGCTCGGCAAGCAAGGCATGCAGTTCTTCCTCGCCAATACGCTCGGCAAGCTCCTGATAGCCCGCACGACGATCGTCCTCAAGTTCACCCGAGGGAAAGTCCATCTCATCGAGGGCGGCCTTGAGATACAGCCCCGTACCTCCGCAAAAAACCGGCAGGCAACCCGAACCAAGGAGACGTTCAACATGCGCGCGAGCGTCGGCCTGATAAAGCGCAGCAGAATATGCCACACCCGGCTCTACAATGTCGACGAGACGCAGCGGCGCCGTGCACTCATCGGGCGCCATCTTTGCGGTACCGATGTCCATGCCGCGATAGATTTGCATCGCATCGCACGACAGCACTTCGGACGAAAGACGAGCTGCCAAACGGTCGGCAACATCACTCTTACCAACCGCCGTCGGACCGACGATCGCAACGGCGGAAAGACCTGCCCCGGGAGAAACCATTAGCGCGGCTCGCCCACAACGGAGCCGGACAAATACCAGGTCTTGGCAACGTCAACGTCAACATCAACGATCTTACCAACAAGCTGATCGATGCTGTAACCCTCGGGGATAGGCGCATGCACGGTCTGATTCTTGGGACTCTTGCCCAGCAGGACCGCGTCGTTCTTTTTACTCGTTCCCTCAATGAGCGCCGGAACCACAGTATGAAGCTCACCCTGGTTATACTCGTGTGCCGTGGTCTCGATAACCTTAACCAGACGGTTGAAACGCTCGAGAATAACCTCATG
Source organism: Collinsella sp. AM43-1 (assembly GCF_003467925.1). Taxonomy (NCBI): domain Bacteria; kingdom Bacillati; phylum Actinomycetota; class Coriobacteriia; order Coriobacteriales; family Coriobacteriaceae; genus Collinsella; species Collinsella sp. AM43-1. The sequence continues at coordinate 15,835 of NZ_QSFR01000006.1, forward strand.
CGGCGTAGGATCGTCAATCTCGGCGGCCGGGGTACCGGCGCGCTTGGAATAGATGAAGGTATAGGCCTGAGCATAGCGGACCGTCTCGGCAAGTGAGAGCGTCTGCTCAAAGTCTTCTTCAGTCTCACCCGGGAAGCCAACGATAATGTCGGTCGAGAGCGCGATATCGGGCATGCGGTTGCGAATGCGATCGACAAGGCCCAGATAGTCCTCGCGTGTATAACGGCGATTCATCTCTTTGAGGATCCGCGTCGAACCTGACTGGACGGCCAAGTGCAGCTGCGGCATAACGGCAGGCGTCTCGGCCATGGCGTCGATGGTCTCGGGCAACAGGTCCTTGGGATGCGAAGACGTAAAGAAGATGCGCTCCACGCCCGTATCGCCCACGGCACGCAGCAGATCGGCAAAACGCGGCTTGCCAAACAGATCGCGACCATATGAGTTAACGTTTTGGCCCAGCAGCGTAATCTCACGCACGCCCTGGCGCACCAAACCGGTCACCTCGTCGACAATCTCCTCGAAGGGGCGGCTCTTTTCGCGACCGCGCACGTACGGCACGATGCAATAGGTGCAGAAATTATTGCAGCCCGTCATGATGGGCACCCAGGCGTGATACTGAGTCTCGCGATGCCACGGCATGCTCATGGCATCCGTATCCTCATGCTCATTGGTGCGGATATGACGCTTACCATCACGGAACGCCTCGGCAATGAGCTCGGCCACATGTGCAATGGAATGCGTGCCAAAGATGACATTGACGTTATCGACGTTGGTGAGCAGGCCCTCGCCATCGCGCTGCGCGATGCAACCGCCAACGGCAACCACGCGCTTGCCCGAAGGCGAAGGCGGCAGGCTTTTGCAGGAATTGCACTGACCGTACAGGCGAGTATCGGCGGCCTCGCGCACGCAGCACGTCATGAAGACAACGATATCGGCATGCGCGGGATCGAGCGCCATGAGGCAGCCATACGAATCAAGCAGACCGCTCACACGCTCGGAGTCGTGCTGATTCATCTGGCAGCCAAAGGTGCGGATAAAGTAGGTTTTACCGGCAAGAATATCGCGTACGGAACGCTGGTCCATGTGCATAAGTCCTAACGATGGGGAGCGAAACAAGGCAAGCAGAAGCTATGCCACAGGCTTAACATCATCCATGACGACGTTATCCATAGCAGCTCGATTGATCTGGTGAACGTAGATAGAAAGGCGGATGGCCGTGCGCGACTCCCCGTTAATGAGGATGTCGGAGAACACGGGCGCGCAGGAAATATCAAAACCGGTTGGAATCAAAAAACCGCGCGCGATAGCAACGGCCTTAATAGCCTGGTTGACGGCACCGGCGCCGACACACTGGATGTTGACGGGTACACCATCCTTGACCATGCCGGCGATGGCGCCGGCAACGGACGCGGGCGATGATTTGCTTGATACCTTCAGGCAATCCATGAAGAAACTCCTGCATTTAAAAGTACGTTTTAACTGCAACAACTGTATCGTACCGAGTGGACTCGGTAAAGGCACTATTCCTCTTTGGCAAGATCAAAGGTCACGGTGATTCGATCACGCGAAACACGGATCTTTGGGTCGCCGCAAAGGTTGAGATAGTACCGGGCGGCAAGGTCATTAAAGTCGCGTTCCACAGCGCGCGAAAACTGTGCCATGTCATCCTTGGCAATACGTAGCCCGCGACGATCCTTCGCGAGATCGACAGGAGTCGGCGCATGCGAGGACGAATCACGCTCGCGCAGCAGACGCGCGGTCACACCGCGAACGGGCTTAATCTGCCCTGCCAAAATGCGATGGGCCGTGCGCTCGGACATCTCAAGACCCAAACCCGAACAAATACGGATAAAGTCCTCGGCATCAGAAGCAAGGCCTAAACGATCGACAACCGGAAGCTCGCTCTCGTCATCAATGAACAGGAGACGAGACGTATCGAGCCGACTTGACGCTTGAGCATAAAGGGTCGCGGCAATCTCAGACGGAGAACCGAGATAGACATCGCAACCACGCAACTCCTCGAGCGCAAACTCACAAGCAGCGCGAATAATATTATGTGGACCGCGAGCGCAGACATAACGTCCGTCCTCATCCTTGACGGCCTGGGGCCAGCTGGACTGATCGGCACGCTCACTGAGGCGGTCGGCCGCAACGCTCACCTTGAAGGCTGAACCAAGATCGACGCCGGACGTGACCACACGGGCCTCGTCGGCGTTCTGCTTAATCGAAAACAATGCCATGCCACGACCGTGAACGCCCCAACGGTCCATCTTCATACTCTCGAGCTTGGAGGTAACGCGGGCATCAAAGATTCGCTCTTGCATATCCTGCGGAACGCCAGAACCGTTATCCAGAAAGACAAGCGTGCGGACGCCATCTTCCTTGGTCGTGGCGAGATAGACCTTGTCGGCGCCGGCATCGCGAGCATTACGGAGCATTTCGATGACGATGTCCTCGACATGCTGAATGTCGTGCTTAGCCTGGCGCCGCTCGGCCTCCGAAACGCGGAGGCGGACATACCCCTCGCCAAGGTTCTCCTCGACGCGAAGGTTGCCCTCCCCCGACATCGACGCGATAAATGAGATGAGCTCGTTCGCGTCGCTCATGTTATTTAGCGATATCGACAGCGCGGCTCTCGCGAATCACGACGACGCGCACCTGACCGGGATACTCCATCTCTTCCTCGATCTGATGGGCGATATCGTGAGCCAGAACCGTGGACTGGGCATCGGAAATCTTGTCCGGCTGGACCATGACGTGGACCTCGCGACCGGCCTGCATGGCATAGGTACGTTCGACGCCGTCATGGGAGTTGGCGATCTCCTCAAGCTTCTCAAGACGCTTGATGTAGTTCTCGGCAGACTCGCGACGGGCACCGGGGCGAGAGGCAGAGACAGCATCGGCGGCCTGCACCAGGACATCGAGCACCGTGTTGGGGTCGACATCGGCATGGTGAGCCTCAATAGCGTGGACGATAACGGGCTTCTCGCCATAACGGCGGGCAAGCTCGGCGCCGATGACGGCATGCGGGCCCTCGACGTCGTGGTCGATTGCCTTGCCCAGGTCATGAAGCAGGCCGGCGCGCTTGGCGGTCACAACGTCCAGGCCAAGCTCGGAAGCCATCACGCCGCACAGATCAGAGACCTCGAGGGAATGCTGAAGCACGTTCTGACCAAACGAGGTACGGTAGCGCAGGGCACCAAGGGTCTTGACGATCTCGGGGTGCAGATCGTGGATGCCGGTATCGAAGGCAGCCTGCTCGCCAGCCTCGCGCACGCGCTGCTGAACCAGGTCGGCGGCCTTGTGATACATCTCCTCGATACGGGCAGGGTGAATGCGGCCGTCGGCGATGAGGTTCTCGAGGGCGACGCGGGCGGTCTCACGACGGACCGGGTCGAAGCTCGAAAGAACGACGGTCTCGGGCGTGTCGTCGATCACGAGGTTGACGCCGGAAACCTGCTCGAAGGTCCGGATGTTGCGACCCTCGCGACCGATGATACGGCCTTTGAGGTCATCAGAGGGAATGTGCACGGAGGTAACGGTGACCTCGGCAGTGTGATCGGCAGCGCAGCGCTGAATCGCCAGAGACAGAATCTCCTGGGCGGTCTTGTGGCACTCGGCGCGAACCTGCTGCTCAGACTCGCGAATGATCGTGGCGGCCTCGTGGGTGACCTCGCCGCGAACCTTATCAAGGAGCTCCTTGTGCGCGTCCTCGCGGGTAAGGTCGGCGATACGCTCGAGCTCGGAGGTCTGCTTTGCGCAGAGCTCCTCGAGCTCACGGGAGCGCTTCTCGACCTGACCGGCCTGGCTGGACAGCTGATGCTCGCGCTTGTCGAGAGCGTCGTTGCGGCGATCGAGAGATTCCTCGCGCTGCATCACGCGGTTCTCGAGCGTACGAATCTCGTTCTTACGCTGCTTGTCCTCGGCCTCAGCGGCCTGCTTGTTCTTGATGATCTCCTCTTTAGCCTCGAGCAGAGCCTCTTTTTTGAGGGTCTCGGCCTGACGCTTAGCATCACCGATCAGGGACTCAGCCTGTGCGTGTGCCGACTGGATTTTTTCGTCGGCCTCGTGAAGACTACCCTGCTTGGCGGTGCGCATGTAGGCAATGGCGGCGATGGCACCCAAAATGATGCCAACGAGCGCTGCGATGATAGGCATGCTCACTCCTTTTTATGGATTCGTTACACAACAAAGCGAACCGTCCTTACGAACGGCTCGCGACATTTGAGTAATATGGGCGCAGCTTATGCGGGTCGGATACAGATAAACATATAAACAAACTCATCACAGATGAGCACATATCACAAAGCAAATGACAGTGTTTATCGTACGTTGAACCACAACAACTGTCAAATAAATGGCCCCAGCACGGCGGCTAAAACGCGGTGAACGGCAGGGCCACAAAACGCATACGCCTAAACCGCACATTCCTCACGTTCGGCATCGAGACGTGCCTTAACGGCATCGGCGGCGATGTGATACGAGAAGCCCTTGCCCATCAAAAACCGAACCAGTTTTTCGAATCCGCGCGTCTCTGGAACACGCCGCTTGGCGAGCAGGGCTGACGCACGCGCCAAATCGTCTTCGACGGCAAAATAATCCTCGGGATAACCGGGAATGTCATCGAGCACGACATGACGGCGCTTGAGCTCGGTCTCGATTTTACGCTGTCCCCAACCGCGCCGCTTGCGTTCCTCGATAAAGTACGAGCAAAAGCGGTTCTCGTCTAAAAAGCGATACTCGGTGGCGCGCTCGACGGCGAAATCGATCGCGGGCTGGCGAAAGCCGTAGCGTGCCAACTTGTCACGGACCTCACCCGTCGCATGGTCGCGTCGCGATAGCATCTCGGTCACCATGGTAAGTGCACATTTACGCTCGATGAGCTGCACCGCTTCACGAAAGTTATCCCAATCACAGGGAAGATCGGGGCGATTTTTGATATACAGGCGCGCGACCCGCACGGGAATCCAAATGGACCGCTCAAAACCGCCCTCAAGCTCACAATCGATATGTGCGCAAGGCTTTTTGGACGCATACCCGCTCGAGAACGAGGAGGCCGCCTTCTTATCGGGAAGGACAACCGTGGCCTCGGTCACCGTATACGACATGAGCGTAACCGCTACTCGTCGTCATCATCGAGCATGGCGGAACCATCGATGGCGTAAAGCTCGTCAAACTCCTCAGGCGCAGGCTGATCGGTCAGCTCGACCTCGGACGGAGCATCGTCATCAAACTCAAGCCCGCAGGCAAGGCGGACCTTATGCTCAATCTCGTCGGCGCAATCGGGGTGTTCGCGCAGGAACGCCTTGGCGGCCTCGCGACCGTTGCCGAGCTTGTCCTCGCCATAGGCAAACCAGGAGCCCATCTTCTTGCAAATGCCGCACTCGACAGCCATGTCCAGAATCGAGCCCTCCTTAGAGATGCCCGTACCGTACATGATGTCGAACTCAGCAGAACGGAACGGAGCTGCCACCTTGTTCTTAACGACCTTGGCGCGCACGCGGTTACCGATAACCTCATCCTTAAGCTTAATGCTGTCGATGCGGCGAATGTCGATACGCACCGAAGAGAAGAACTTAAGGGCGCGGCCGCCCGTCGTGGTCTCAGGGTTGCCGAACATGACGCCGATCTTCTCTCGCAGCTGGTTAATGAAGATGCATGTCGTGTTGGACTTGGACAGCGAGCCGGCGAGCTTGCGGAGCGCCTGACTCATCAGACGAGCTTGCAATCCGACCGTGGTATCGCCGATCTCTCCCTCGATCTCGGCACGCGGGGTCAGCGCGGCGACGGAGTCGACGACGATGGCATCGATGGCGCCGGAACGCACGAGCATGTCAACAATCTCGAGCGCCTGCTCACCCGTATCAGGCTGGGAAATCAGTACCTCGTCGATATCCACGCCAATGCGCGCGGCATACGTGGGATCGAGCGCGTGCTCGGCATCGATAAATGCCACCACGCCACCCATTGCCTGGGCTTCGGCCAGGATCTCGAGCGAAAGCGTCGTCTTACCGGAGGACTCAGGACCGTAAATCTCGACGATACGGCCGCGCGGCACACCGCCGATACCCAGAGCGGCATCGAGTGCCAGAGCGCCCGTGGGGATGGCCTCAACCTCAAGCTCGGGGCCGCCGTCACCATACCTCATGATGGAGCCTTGACCGAACTTCTTCTCGATCTCGGCCTTGGTGGTGGCGATCATCTCATCGCGCTCTTTACCCGTCGTGCGAGCATGAACGGTACGTACGGGACCTGAATTCTTGGCCATGAATAGCCCTCCTCTTAACAACCTGCATCGATAATAAACGAACGGCTGTTCGTGGTCAACCGTTCAGGCCAATCATATGCAGGCAGTCTTTCCAAAACCCAACCAAACGCCGACCAAACACTGACCAAATGCTTGACCACAAAGGGGCAAATAAGAACAAGAAAGGCAAAAATACACCTATGACCAGCGCAAACGCTAAATTCGTCAGGGGTCCCTATCTCCACAATTAAGGGGCCCGAAGGCCCCTTAAAACACGTCTATTCCATAGAGTTGAGCACAAGGGCAATGCGTCCCAATGCCTCCGCGACCGCATGGGCACGAACACACGAACGGTCGCCCTCATAGTGGCAGCGCACAGAGTCCACGACCGGCACTTCCCCATCAGCCGCGCGATACGCCCAGCCAATATAGAAAGTGCCAGCCGGATCGTCCTCAGTGCCGCCGCCGGGGCCGGCATAACCCGTTGCGCTCACTGCAATATCGCTCTGGTACAGCTCCAGCGAACCCGCCGCCATCTCGCGCGCGGTCTGATGCGACACCGCGGTATAGCGGTCGAGCGTCTCCTGATCAACACCCAAAACGCGATGCTTGATCTCATCGCAGTAGGTCACCGCACCGCCACGCAGCACCGCCGAGGCGCCCGGGATATCGGCAATCGTCGAGGCGATCATACCTGCTGTCAGCGACTCAGCCGTCGAAACCGTCACGCCCCGAGCGCTCGCGCGCTCGACAATATGACGCGCCAGCTCCTCGTTATGTGCAGAGATCTGCTCAAAAGAGTCCGTCATACCCACCAGAACCTAGACCGAAAAGACGATCTTGCGGCAGTTCCAGAAGTACTGGGCGCCCGAGATAACGGTCAGGACAACGGCAACGGCGTACAGGAAGCGCGACACCGAGTAGATGCCGAGCGTCAGCGCCAGCGGGCCAAGGTGCAAGCCGGCCATAGCAAAGACGCACAGGTAACCGCAGATGGAGACCATCGTGGTCGCCGTCTTGTACTTGCCAAGCTTATCGGCGGCAACGACCACGCCGGCGGCACTCGCGACCATGCGAAGGGCGCTCACCAGAAGCTCACGGAACAGGATAATGAACACGGACCACACGGTCACAGCGCCAAAATCCAAGAACAGCAGCAGAGCCGAGAACACCAGCAGCTTATCGGCAATGGGGTCCAAGAATTTACCGAAGTCGGTAATCTCATTGCGCGAACGCGCCAGATAACCGTCGACCTTATCGGTGCACGACAGGATCACATACAGAATGAAGGCAGCGGCGGCGAGCGGGCCGTCGAAGGTGCTCCAATCTGTACCGGCAACACTCGTGTGAGAAAGCGCCGACACGATCATGAACACCGGGATAAAGACGATGCGAACGCACGTCACGATGTTGGCGGGCGTCCAAACACTCGTCAGTTCCTTATTGCTCTCGTTTGCCACGATGCTCTCCTACTCCACAACATGGCCGATAAGCTCATAGCAGAAGCTATCGGTAAACTCGACCGTCAGAATATCGCCCACGGACGCCTCACTGGCGTCCAAGTGCACCGCGCCATCCGAATCGGGCGCCTGGAACCAAGCATGGCCGATCAGCTCGGCGCCGTCCTCGGTCTCCTCGATGCCGTCGACAATCACCTGGGCGCGCTCGCCCACATGTGCGGCGGTGGCGGCAAAACCGAGCGACTCGGCCAGGTCCATGGCCTCCTGGGCGCGCTCGAGCTTGACCTCCTCATCGACCTGACCCTCCATCTTAGCGGCCAGGCTGCCCTCCTCCTGCGAGTAGGCAAAGACACTCGTGTAGTCAAAGCCGACGGTGTCCATAAAGTCGATAAGGTCGCGGAACTCGTCGTCGGTCTCGGTCGGGAAGCCGACCATGGCCGTGGAACGGATCACGATGCCGGGGATACGCTCACGCAGATCGCGGAACAGGTCCTCGAGCTCCTGGCGCGAACCAGAACGGCGCATAGCCTTGAGGATGCGCGCGTCGCAGTGCTGCACGGGGATATCGATATAGGGCAGCACCTCGGGCATATCGCGAATCGTATCGATAAGCTCGTCGGTCATGCCCTCGGGCTGCAGATAGAGCACGCGGACCCAGACGTTGTGCGGGCGCACGGCCTCGGCGACGGCATGCAGCAGCTGCGCCAGATTGCGCGGCGAGCCATCGGTGGCGTCTTCGTCGGCAAAGTCGGTGCCCCAAATACCCGTGTCCTGGCCGATCAGCACGATCTCGCGCACACCGCCGGCAACCAGGTCGCGTACCTCGGAGATAATGCTCTCGGCATTGCGCGAGTGATAACGACCGCGGATATACGGGATCATGCAGAAGCTGCAGAAGCGGTTGCAGCCATCGGAAATCTTGACGTAAGCAACGGCGCCCTCGACAGTGCGCTTGACTTGCGGAATATAGGCAGCGATCTCACGCTCGACACCCAGCACGCCATCGATGACCGCCACGACGCCGTCCTCCTCGTCGGCCTTCACAAAGGCAGCGACCTCGGGCAGCTCGTCAGGCAGGTCGTCGCCATAGCGCGACGGCACACAGCCGCACATGACGATGGGACAAGAACGAACGCCGTCCTGAACCTCGTTGGCGAGCTCGAGCGTGGTCTCGATGCTCTCGGACGTTGCGGAGGCGAGGAACGAGCATGTATTGACGATGGCGATATCGGCATCCTGTGGGTCGAATGCCTCCTCGTAGCCCGCGGCGGTCAAAAGAGAACGCATGCGGTCGGTGTCAACCTCGTTCTTAGCGCACCCGAGGGTGATGTAGAGCACGGAGCCCAACGGTGTATCCATGTTGGAGAGCAGTCCTTTCGAATGATATTAGCGGTAGTTGGTGAACTGCAGCGGCTGGCCGTAGTCCTGGTCGCGCAGGAACTGGATCACGGTCTGCAACGCGTCCTTCGAAGCAGAGGAAACACGCAGCTTATCGGCCTCGATAGTCACCTTGACCTTGAGCTTTTGGTCCTTGATGTCCTTGTTGATCTTCTTGGCGGTCGCCTGGTCGATACCCTCGACGATATGGCCGAGCACGCGCACGGTGCCGCCCGAGGCAGCCTGAGGCGCATCCCAGGAGACAGCCTTGAGGTCGATGCCGCGCTTGATGAGCTTGGAGCTCAGCACGTCGATAATCTGCTTGGAGACAAAGTCGGCCGGGGCGTTGATCGTAAAGAGCTTGTCGCCCTTCGAAAGCTCGATCGTGGCGCCGGAATCCTTCAGGTCATAGCGCTGGGAAATCTCGCGCGTGGTTTGCTGGAAGGCGTTGTCGACCTCTTGCATGTTGACCTCGGACACGACGTCGAAGCTGGAATCTTTAGCCATGATGTTTCCTTTCGCGTACGAGCGACTTAGTAGCTATCGTACGAATAGTCGGTAGAATCGGTGGACGTCTGGCCGTCAGTTGCGGTATCGGCGCCATCCGTGGACTGGGCATCGGTGCCGTCGGTGGTGTCGGTACCATCGGTGGTGTCGGTACCATCAGAACTTTCACCATTCTCGGAACCAGTCGTCTCCTTCTTGGGAACGGTGATCGTCACACGCGCCACGCCCGAGGTCTTGGTATCGTAACGGACCTTTTCGCCGTTCTTGGTAACGGTGACATCGGAAGGCTTGGACGTGGTGATCTCGATCGAGGACTCAGGCGTGTACTCCTGCTCAAAGGGGCCAGTCGCCTGGGCGCCATAGACCGACTTGCCATCGACCTTGACCTCAATCCACGCGGTCTTTCCCTTGGCAACGGAGACCTTGACCTTCGTTGCCTCGTTCTCTTCCTTTTTAGCCGTCGTCTTGGTGGCGTCCGAACCGGTCGACTCATCCGTCGCCTCATCGGTGTCTTCGTCCTCGTCGACCGTTTCGGTCTTCTTAGAAGACTTCTTGGTCGTCGTCTTGGTAGCAGCAGGCGTCTCGGGCGTGGTTTCGGGCGTCGAAGATGCGCAGCCGCGCAGAAGTACCACGATGAGCACGATCAGCAGCAGCGCCACGGCACCGATGCCAGCGTAGACGATACGCGGATCGAGCCCGTTGTTTTGAGGAGTACGAGATCCGCCGCGTCCACGACTGGAACTGCTGCGGCCGCCTCCCTGAGGCATACGACCACGATTGCTATCGGAACGGCCACGATAGCCACCCTGGCCCTGAAGGCCGCGCTGACCCGAGCGGGGCGCAAGTTCACCGCGGCCTTGATAGCCACGCTGGCCCGAACGCGGAGCCGAAGGGCGCTGGCCACACGGCTGAGATTGAGAGCGAAGACGCGGCGTCACCTGCGTGGTATCGGCATCCGCATAGCCACCGCGAGAGCGTCCCGTAGAGGCACCACGGTAACCGCGATCGGAATAGCCGCCGTCGCCGTAGCCGGCACGAGGGTCACGCGCCACGCCGCGGGCAGCGGGAAGTGCACGGTCCTCGGGCATCGGCGTACTGCGGAACCGGTCACGCTGTGAGCGAATTTCCTCGCCAGAACCCGTCTCGGTAATATAACCGGCCTGCTGAGGACGCTGTCCATAACGGGTCGAACGACCGCCCTGAACCATCAGGAAGCGCCCGTTATCGACCGAGGAACGCGAATTGACGTAGCCGGCGGCGTCCTGAAAACGACCGCCCTGCTGCGACGTCTCGCGTTCGTATGCCATCAGGTCGTCAAAGTAGGCATTGACGACCTCGCGCGGATTGAGGCCCAAAAAGCGAGCATAGCTCGAAATCATGCCCTGCGCATAGCCGCGCGGCGGCATCGAAGCAAAGTTACCGGTCTCGAAAAACTCGATGATCTGCGGCCTGATTTTGATGGTGTTGGCGACCTGCTGAATAGAAAGGCCCATTCGGCGACGCTGCTCAAGCAGCATGTCACCAAAGCGTGCAGCCATCAGAATCCTCCAAACTCACGATCTTCACGTGCCATCTCGGCGTCGATAGATTCCAGCGCGGCAAGCCCCTCCTCGTCCAACAGGACCTCACGCGGCTTGGAACCGTCGGGCGGACCGACGACACCCTTTTCTTCCAGCATGTCCATAATACGCCCGGCACGCGCATAGCCAACCTTCAGGCGGCGTTGCAGGCCAGATGTGGAGCCAAGCTGCGAATCCACCACAATATGGGCGGCTTCCCAGATGAGTGGATCATCGTCTTGTGGCTCGGCGACTCCGGTGCGGACAATGCCGCCGCTACCCGCCATGGACATGGAAGCGGGCGCCACGGCAGACAGGATCTCCTCGTGGTAGTCGGGCTCGCTCTGCGACTTGACGAACTCGACAATCTCGTTGATCTCGTCGTCCGAGACAAAGCAGCCCTGGATACGGCGGGGCTTGCCCCAGTCGACCTTTGAGAACAGCATATCGCCCAAACCGGTGAGCTTCTCGGCGCCCATCTGGTCGATGATGACGCGCGAGTCGATGCCCGTGGCGACGTTAAAGGCAATGCGGTTGGTGATGTTGGCCTTGATGAGACCGGTCACCACGTTGGAGCTAGGGCGCTGCGTGGCCACGATAAGGTGGATACCGGCGGCACGGCCCAGCTGAGCAATACGCACGATCGAGGCCTCGACATCCTTACCGGCGACCATCATCAGGTCCGAGAGCTCGTCAATGATGATGACCAGGTAGGGCATCTTTTGCGGCGGGTTGTCGTAATGCTCAAACTCGCCGGCGGCCTGCTTTTCGTTGTAGGTCGAGATCTTACGCACGTTAAGGCGTTCGAAGACCTTCAGACGACGCTCCATCTCGGACACGGCCCATTGCAGAGCGCTCGCGGCCTGCTTGGGCTCGGTCACTACAGGCACGTAAAGATGCGGCAGACCGTTATAGCCCGCAAGCTCGACGCGCTTGGGGTCGACCATGATCAGGCGAACGTCCTCGGGAAGGGCGCGCATGAGCAAGGTCGTGATGATGGAGTTGATCATGACCGACTTACCGGAACCCGTGGTACCGGCGATCAGCAGGTGGGGCATCTTGGCAAGGTCGGCGACGACCGGCGTACCCTCGGCATCTCGACCGATGGCGAGCTCGAGCGGACCGCCCTTCACATAGGGAAGCACGTCGCCCAGGTTGACGTTCTGGCGCTTGCGATTGGGGATCTCGATACCCACAAGCGAGGTGCCGGGGATCGGGGCAAAGATACGCACCGACTGGGCAGCAAGCGATAGCGCGATATCGTCCTCGAGGCTCGAAATCTTGCTCACGCGCTCGCCCTCGCCAGGTTGCAGCTTAAAGGTCGTCACCGTGGGGCCGGCGATCCAGCCGACTACGCGGGCACTACGACCAAACTCCAGCAAGGTGGACTGAAGCGACTCGGCAGTCTGTTCCAGCTCCTTGTCCGAAGATGCGGCAGAAGCGGACTGAGGGTTTGCATGCAGGATTTCGAGCGGCGGAAGCTTAAGGCCGTCCTCTTCTTCGCCCTCGTTATCCGCGGGGGCATTGTCCGCTCCCCCATCGCTCGAAGTAGACGCCTCGGCAGCGCTCGCAACAGACGCATCGGCAACCTTGGGATGCTTGAGGAAATCAGGAATTTGAGGGGCGGCCGAGACGGGATTCACGGCAAACGGCGGCTCGGACTCGTCGACCTTGTCCGGATCGTCCTCCATCGAAAGCTGGCCGGTCACCTGGCCGCGCCTGGCATGGCGACGCGGCAGCAAGGTCGTCTTGGCAGTCTCGATCGGAGCCTCGTCGTCCTCGTCATCGCCCTCGGTAAGCTCAATCTCGCTCTCGGACCAAGACGGGTCGGGTTCACTCGTATTGAGCTTGGGAGCCGTCTTGCTCTTCTTGGCATGACGGCGCGGCAGCAGCGTCGTCTTGGCGCGCTCGGCCTCCACGGCATCGGACACGTCGACAAACGGATCCTCGTCCTCGTCGTCATCGTCCAAAACCAGGTCATCATCGTTGCCCATCACCGTGGTCACGGCCATATCGGAGCCCTTTTGACGAAGAATGCTCAGGTGCGGACGGGCAACGCCGGGCACCGACAGGGCTTCGTCGTCACCCCACGGACTCGCGTTGACGTCGGCACGACGGCGCTCGGCAAAATCGGCCGCACGGTCGCGGGCAGAGCGCAAAACGCCGCCCACCGAAAAGCCGATGATGACAAAGCCAACGACGGCCAGACCCAATAGGACCACCATTGCGATAGGCTTACCCAGGGCATTCTGCAATGCACTCGCAATAAACGCACCGATGTAGCCACCCGAGGCGGACAGGTTTTGCAGCGTGAACATAAGGTCGCACGAGTCGCTCGTACCCGGCACCATCAGCGAAAGAATGGAGACGACGGCGATAAAGACCACGGCACCGCCCGCAACAGAGCGCACGTTGAGCGGCGAATCCTCGCCTAAAAAGAGCGTGGCGGCAAACAGCAAAATGACAATCGGCAGCACGTAGGCGCCCAGACCAAAGCCCAGGTGGTAGAAACCGGCAACCGCAGCCGTAACGGGTGCGGTCGCCGGCGAAATCACGGCAATGAAGGACGCAATCGCCAAAACGGCAATGACCACGCCGGCGATATCGCGGTTGGCCGAAGGCTCGACCAGGGGCTCAAAATCGTCGAAGTCGGCCTCGTGACCTTTATTGGCACGAAGATGGGAACCGGCACCCTTAGCAGATGCCGGTTGGTTGTTGGCTTTATTGCCTTTGGCGTTTTGTGCAGATCCGCGCGCCAAACTAAACCTCCATGACGACCGGGATGATCATCGGACGAGTGCGCGTACGGCTCCAGATAAAGTTAGAGAGTGAGTCGCGCACGGCCTTGCGAATGGCATCGGAACCGCTGCTCGTAAAGCTGAACTTGCCCTTCTCGATCGTCTTCATGATGGACGCGGAGGCATCCTCAGAGAACTGGTCGTCGATGGCAAACGAGACGCCGCGGCCCGAGAACTCGATGGCCTCGATCTTCTTGTGTTTAAGCGAGACGATGGCAACAGCGGTAACCATACCGTCATTGGCGAGCTTCTGACGATCGCGCAAGACGATGGGGTCGGTATCGCCGATACGAAGGCCGTCGACGTAGACGACGCCGGACTCGACGGGCGTACCGCGCTTGACGATACCGCCGCGCATCTCGAGCGTGTCGCCGTTATCGAGGATAAAGATATGATCGTCCTTGATGCCCATCTTGCGGGCAAGCTGGGCATGGGCGCGCAGATGCACGGCCTCACCGTGAACCGGCATAAAGTACGTGGGCTTGGCCATGGCCATCAGGAGCTTGAGCTCCTCCTGGCTACCGTGGCCCGAGACGTGGACAAGAGCGCGGTTCTTATCCCACACGTCGCAGCCGAGCTTGGCCAGGCTGTTGACGACCTGCTGGACGGCTTTCTCGTTGCCGGGAACGGGAGTTGCCGAGAGGATGACGGTATCGCCCTCGTGGATAGAGAGCGTCTTGTGCTCGCCATTGGCCATGCGGGACAGGGCCGACAGCGGCTCGCCCTGCGAACCGGTGCACATGACGACGATCTTGTCGTCGGGCAGGTTATCGATATCGAAGGCATCGATGATATCGGCATCGTCGATGTTGAGGTAGCCCAGCTCGCGCGCGACGCGGGTGTTGGTGAGCATGGAACGACCGGTCACAACGACCTTACGACCGCACTTGCGGGCGGCATCGCAGATCTGCTGCAAACGATGGATATGGCTCGAGAACGAAGCGACGAACACGCGACCCGGGGCGTTCTTGATGGCATGTAGCAGGTTGGGACCAACCTCGGCCTCGGACTTGGTAAAGCCGGGAACCGTGGCATTGGTGGAGTCGGACAGCAACAGGTCGATGCCCTGCTTGGCAAAGCGGCTGATAGCGGCATAGTCGGGCGTGACGCCGTCGATGGGCGTCTGGTCGAGCTTAAAGTCGCCGGTGTGCATAACGGTGCCCTGATTGGTGCGGATGAACACGCCCAGAGCGCCGGGGATGGAGTGCGTCATCGAGAAGAAGTCGAGCGAGATGCCGCCGAGGTTGACATGGCTGCCGCCCTTGACCTCGCGGAACTTGGGTGCGCGGATGCGGAACTCAGAAAGCTTACCCTCGATAAAGCCAAGCGTCAGCTTGCTCGAAAAGATGGGCACCTTGTTGTTGAGGTCCTGCAGCAGATACGGAAGCGAACCGGTGTGGTCCTCGTGGCCGTGGGTGACGACGATACCGCGGAGCTTTTCCTCGTTCTCCAAAACATAGGTGTAGTCGGGAAGCACCAGGTCGATACCGGGCTGGGAGTCATCCGGGAACATGAGGCCGGCGTCGACGAGCACCATGTCGTCGCCGCACTCGAAGACCGTCATGTTCTTGCCGATGCCGTCAAGGCCGCCGAGCGGGATGATCTTCAAGGGAGATGATTTTTTAGCTGCCATAGGTTAGTGTTGTTTCCTTTCTTCGAAACGGGTCTGAAACAACCGACGGGGCGCTTCTGGCAAACCGACCGTCGGGAACGTACAAATATGCATCGCAGAGTCGATGCAATAACCACAGTATGATACCCATTTGCACAACAACAGACCACCCATGCATCAAAGCCCCATCTGAACTGGTCTATCCCGCCGGTTTCCCGTGGGGCGGGCGCTGATGAAGTTTCCTGCTCTACAGTCCTGCTCACGACGGAGGCCACATTAAGTGGCCTCCTGTTCGTGCGGAACTCGCGATAAACTTCATCAGCGCCCGCCCCACGGGAAACCTGCCAAAAAGGGACAGGTTTGTTTTGGTCGGTTTTATCTGGGAAGATGCTGCTGCGGCTATCTACAGATCTGAAATCTGACTACTGAATAGACTGTCTAGCTAAATAGCGAGCGGCACTAACCAGCCCTTTTGCTTGCGACCGGGAGGGGCGCATATGAAGTTTATCGCGAGTTCCGCACGCAAAGGAAAGCACTTAATGTGCTTTCCGTCTTGCGCAGGACTGTAGAGCAGGAAACTTCATATGCGGCCCTCCCGGGCGCAAACAAAAGGGCGACCCCTTAGGAGTCGCCCTTGCATGAGCTGCTTATGTACGGCTGTTACTCGGCGTCGTGGTGACGGCGGGGCTTGCGGCCTCCGTTGTCACCGGGACGGCGCGGACGGTCGCTGCGCTCGGAACGCTCGCGACGCGGACGCTCACGGCGCTGGAAGTGCTCGCCGTCGCCCTCGGAGGAACCCTCGGCGCGAGCCGGGGCCTCGGGCTTATCCAGACGATCGAGCGAAATCTTGCCGCGGTCATCGACTTCGATGACGACGACCTTGACCTCGTCGCCCACATTGAGGACGTCCTCGACCTTCTCCACGCGGCCCTTGGCGACGCGGGAGATGTGCAGCAGGCCGTCCTTACCGGGCAGCAGGTTGACGAAGGCGCCGAAGGGCTGGATGGAGACCACGCGACCGGTGTACTCCTCGCCCGGCTCGGGAACCTTGATGATGAGCTTGATGCGCTCGACGGCCTGGTCCACGGACTCGCCGGTGCCGCCGACAAAGACGGTGCCGTCCTCCTGGATGTCGACCGAAGCGCCGGTCTCGTCCTGAATACCGCGGATGACCTTACCGCCGGAACCGATGACGTCGCGGATCTTGTCGGTCGGGACCTGGATGGAGACGATGCGCGGAGCGGTGCTGCGTGTGGTGTGGCGCGGCTCGGGGATCACATCGAGCATCTTCTGCAGGATGAAGGCGCGACCCTCCTTGGCCTGCTGCAGGGCGCGGGCCAGGATGTCGAAGGTGAGGCCGGTGGCCTTGTTGTCCATCTGCAGGGCGGTGATGCCCTCGGTGGTGCCGGTGACCTTAAAGTCCATGTCGCCCAGGAAGTCCTCGAGACCCTGGATGTCGGACAGGACCACGGTCTTACCCTCCTCCTGGATCAGGCCCATGGCGATACCGGAGACCGGGCGCTTAATGGGCACGCCGCCGTCCATAAGGGCGAGCGTGGAGCCGCAGGTCGAAGCCATCGAAGAGGAGCCGTTGGACTCCATGACCTCGGAGACGACGCGGATGGCGTAGGGGAACTCGTTCTCGTCGGGAAGCACCGGAAGCAGAGCGCGCTCTGCCAGATTGCCGTGACCGATCTCGCGACGCTTGGGGCTGCCCATGCGGCCGGTCTCGCCGGTGCAGAACGGCGGGAAGTTGTAGTGGTGCATGTAGCGCTTACCCTCGGTGGGCTCGATGGTATCCAGACGCTGGCCCTCGTTGAGCATGCCGAGCGACAGGACGGAGAGCACCTGGGTCTGGCCGCGCTGGAACAGACCGGAGCCGTGAACGAGCGGCAGGTAGTTGTCCTTCACCATGATGGGACGGATCTCGTCGGCGGCACGGCCGTCGACGCGCTCGCCGGTCTCGACGACCATAGTGCGCATGGCCTTCTTCTCGAGCTTCTTGAGCGCCACGGGGATCTCGCGCTCCCAAGCAGCCTGCTCCTCCTCGGTGAACTCGGCGCGGATGGACTCCTTCAGAGCCTCGACCTTGCCGATACGGGAGAGCTTGTCGGCGTCGCGCAAGGCGGCTGCCATCTCGTCGTAGTGGGCGAAGATGCGCTCCTGGACCTCCTCGACGGGCTGGTCGAGCGGGTACTCCTTCTTGACGATGGGGCCGTTGACCTGCTCCCACTCGGCGACGAACTCATCCTGAGCCTGGCAGAAAGCAGCGAGGGCCTCCTGGCCAAACTTCATAGCGGCGAGCATGTCGTCCTCGGAGATCTCCTCGGCGCCGGCCTCGACCATCGAGATGAAGTCGGCAGAGCCGCCCAGCTCCAGGTCCAGGTCGGAGTTCTCGCGCTCCTCATAAGTGGGGTTGACGATAAACTCGCCGGTCTCCACGTTGCGGCCGATGCGTACACAGGCAAGCGGACCCTCGAAGGGCACGCCGCCGAGCGTCATGGCCAGGGAAGCACCCATGACGTTGATGACGTCAAAGGGGTTGACCTGGTCGGCGACAAGCGAGGTAGCGACGATGTGCACCTCGTTGCGGAAGCCGTCCGGGAAGCTCGGGCGAATCGGACGGTCGATCATGCGCGCGGTGAGCGTGGCCTTCTCGCTGGGACGGCCCTCACGCTTGAGGTAGCCACCCGGGATGCGGCCGGCAGCGTACATCTTCTCGTTGAAGTCGACGGTCAGCGGGAAGAAGTCATAGTTCTTGCGCTCCTTGGAGACGACCACGGTATCGAGCATCGTGGTGTCGCCCTGCTTGACCAGGCAGGCGCCGGTGGCCTGCTTGGCAAGCTCGCCCGACTCAAAGGTGTAGGTCTTGCCGTACAGCTCAAAGGTCTTGGATACGAGTGTCATTGTTCTCCTTTACCCCACAGGCCCCTTGCCTGCGGGCTTCTCATGTGACGCGGACCCCCTGCCCCCGCCACGCTTCAGAGCGTGATTGTTCGCGCCCTTACACAAAAAGAGCGCCCCGCTGCGCAGGACGCTCTTAGCATGTACAAATCCTACTGGATGTTGTCGCGGATGCCCAGAGCCTTGATGAGCTCACGGTACTCGACGATGTCGTTCTTCTTGATGTAGGAGAGAAGACGACGACGACGACCGACGAGCATGAGCAGACCACGACGGGTGTGGAAGTCCTTCTGATGGGACTTCATATGCTCGGTCAGCTCCTTGATGCGCTCGGACAGGATGGCGACCTGAACCTTGGGGTTGCCGGTGTCGACCGGGGTGTTACCGAACTGGGCAGTCAGCTCCGCCTTGCGCTCTTTGGAAACAGTCATTGTTTCACCTTTCTTTTTGCGTCGCCATCGGGCGACTCGATTCGCCTCGGACTGGGAAGCCGCCGGTGGAGCGAGCAACCAAGGTCGAGGTACCAACAGGTCGGTATGTTACCACAAGCAGCCCGCGCCTGCGCATCATCACCGACCCAACATGAATTCCATCGCACGGAGGCGCTGATCGGTGTGCGTCGCAGCCCAAACATGCGAAAGCCCCAGCAAAAAGGCTGCGGTATGCGGGTCGATTCGCTCGGCCAAAAGCGCATCGAAGGTCATGGACATGAGGGCGCGCAGCCATGCGGCCTCACCGGTCGACACCAGTTCGGCACCTGGAACGCTCGACGCGCACGACCCGCACATGAGGCCGCCCGCCTGGGGCGAAAAATACGACAGCATGGGGTCTCCGCACAGCACGCAGGCCGAAAAATCGGGTCGATAGCCAACGTGCGACAGCAGCTTAAAGACATATGCCGCCACAAGTAGATCCATATGCGCCGTGTCGAGCCCGCTGCCCACCAGGGCAAGCGCTCGCTGCGTTATAGCAAAGGTAAACGGGTCCTCGGCGTCCTCGAACGAGCACACGCGCGCGACCTCGGCGATCGCGCTTGCGGCGCAGGTCGTCTCGTAATCGGGCGCAACGCCGAGCGGCGCCTCCATAAGCTCGGCCTGGGAAACCACGTCGAGTGACCGTCCATGTGCGAGCAGCATATCTACCGTACAGAACAGCTCGCAGCGCGCAGCCAGGCGTCCGCCGGGTTTGCGGGCGCCCTTTGCCACGGCACGAACCTGCCGCCCCCGCTCGTCAAGCATCGTCAAGATCAG
Organism: Collinsella sp. AM43-1; assembly: GCF_003467925.1. Lineage (NCBI taxonomy): Bacteria > Bacillati > Actinomycetota > Coriobacteriia > Coriobacteriales > Coriobacteriaceae > Collinsella > Collinsella sp. AM43-1. The sequence goes on from NZ_QSFR01000006.1 coordinate 35,549, forward strand.
GTCGGTCTCTTTGAGCTTGGTCTTGTCGAGCACGAGCACCTTCGTGCGATATGTCCGGGAGCCTGCCATGCGCGCTGCGCGTCCTTAGTCCTCGGCGTTGTAGCCAAAACGGCGAATCTGAGCCTCGTCGTCGCGCCAACCGGCCTTGACCTTCACGTCCAACTCCAAAAAGACCTGCGTGCCAAAGATGCGCTCAAGATCGCGACGGGCGTCGATACCGATATGCTTGATCATCTCGCCGCCCTTGCCGATGATGATGCCCTTTTGGCCCTCACGCTCGACATAAATGGTGGCGTGCACACGCAGCACCTTCTTGGTCTGCTCGAGCGCATCGCAAATAACGCCAACGGAGTGCGGAATCTCATCACGGGTGCGGCGCAAGACCTTTTCGCGCACAAACTCGGCAACGAGCGTCTCGTCGGAAGCGTCGGTACCCATGTCCTCGGGGAACCAACGCGGACCCTCGGGCAAAAAGTGCGCAACGGTCTCGATGAAGGCATCGACGTTAAAGTTCTTGACCGACGACGTCACGATCTCGTCGTCATATTCCATAAGCTCGTGGGCGGCCTTAAGCTGCTCCATGACCTGTGCGGGGTCGGCTTCATCGGCCTTGGTGAGCACCAGGACCTTCTTGGAACGGGCATTCTTGACACGCTCGGCAACCCAGGCGTCTCCCCTGCCGATCGGTTTGGTGGCATCAATCAAAAACGCGACAACATCGACATCGTTCAGCTCGAACAGCGCGCTCTTGTTCAGCTCGGACCCTAGACCGTCCTTGGGCTTGTGGATACCCGGGGTATCGACAAAGACCAGCTGGTAGCCGGGTCGGTTGACGACGGCGCGCATGCGGCGGCGGGTCGTCTGGGCCACCGGCGAGGTGATGGCGACCTTTTTGCCATAGCAGGCGTTGAGCAGCGTTGACTTACCGGCGTTGGGGCGGCCGACCAAGGCCACGAAGCCACTGCGGAAACCGGGCTCAACGTCGCCAAAGCCCGCGAGGCTGTCGTCCTCATCGCACAGGGCGTCGAGCTCCTCGTCGCTCATGCCCTCAAACGGGTCGAACTCCTCGACTTCCTCATAGGCCTCGGTCGCCTTAGCATCCGGGGACTCGTCGTCCAAAATCTCATCGGTAGACTGCATATTGTCGGACATGGGAATCCCTTTCTAAATAAAGCCGAGCGCGTGGGCAAATACCAGCAAGCCCACAATCGCGGCGGTGATGGAAAGAACGTATACGGAGGCGGCGGCGATGTCCTTCGCACGCTTGGCCAGCGGATGGAGCTCCTGGGTCGCCAGGTCGACGATGGCCTCCATGGCGGTATTGCAAAGCTCGCCGTGGATCACCAGGCCGCAACAGATGATAATCGTGGCCCACTCGGCAATGTCGAGCCCCACGATGCAGCCTGCAATGACGGTGCACACGCCCGCCACGAGCATGACCTTAATGTTGCGCTCGGTCTTGACGGCGGTGACGAAGCCCTCCATAGCGTAAGAAAACGACTTTAAGAAGGACGGATGGTCCTTGTTCGATCCGGGAATCATAGACGGCTCCTAGTCGTGGGCGTGGTTGGTGATGGGGCCGACGTGGACTAGCTTGGGGTCCTCGCCGCGCTCGAGCGCCAGATCGCGCAGGATGGCGTCCTCGCGGGCCTCCATGACCTCGGCCTCGTCGTCCTCGATATGGTCATAGCCCAGCAGGTGCAGCATGCCGTGTACGAGCATCAGACGACACTCGTCAGCGGGGCTATTGCCAAAACCGGGGGCCTGACGGGCAATAACCTGCGGGGCCAAGATGATATCGCCGAGCTCGAGCGTCTCGTCGGCGGGAATATCCTCGTCAAAGGCCGAGTCGCATTCAAACGAGAGCACATCGGTGGTGCGGTCGATACCGCGCCACTCGTGGTTGAGCTCGTGCATCTCGTCCTCGTCGACATACGAAAGGGAAATCTCGACTTCACGCTCAACGCCCTCGGCGGCAAGCACAACCTCGCAGATGTGCTCCACCTCCTGCGCGTCGAGCAGCGTATCGAGCTCGGCATCGTTGCTGATCAATACACTCAACGGGACTCCTTTCGGTCACGTACGCGCTTCTCGCGCACATCATCATAAGTATCGTATGCCTCGACGATACGTCCCACCAAGGCATGGCGCACCACGTCGGCACGCTCGAGGTGCGAAAATGCGACATCATCGACACGGCCCAAAATCTTCTCGACATCCGCCAAGCCACCACGACGACCCACCAGGTCACGCTGGCTCAGGTCGCCGGTAATCACGAACTTGGAGTTGAAGCCCAGGCGCGTCAGGAACATCTTCATCTGCTCGGGCGTGGTATTTTGTGCCTCGTCGAGCACCACGAAGGCATCACTCAGCGTGCGGCCGCGCATGTAGGCAAGCGGGGCGATCTCGATCACGCCGCGCTCCATAAGCTCATCGGTGCGCTCGCGATCCATCATGTCAAAAAGGGCGTCGTAAAGCGGACGCATGTAGGGATCGATCTTTTCCTCGAGGGTGCCGGGCAAAAAGCCCAGATTCTCCCCCGCCTCGACAACCGGACGCGTCAAGATCAGACGGCCCACCTCGTGACGCTTGAGCGCGGCAACGGCGAGCGCCATGGCCAGATAGGTCTTACCGGTGCCGGCAGGACCCAGGCCAAACGTGATGGTATGCGTGCGGATGGCATCCACATAGCGCTTTTGGCCGAGCGTCTTGGGGCGAATGACGCGGCCGCGATACGAAAGCAGCACGTCATCGCGAAGCGACGTAGCCTCGTGCTCACCGTCGCGCAAGACGGCCAGGCAGCGAGAGACATCGTCGGCAGACAGCGTGCGCCCGGCGGCCGCCTCGCAAAAAGCGTGCTCGAAAAAGCGCGCCACGAGTTCGACCTCGTCCGGGTCGCCGCTCACGGAGATGCTATCGCCACGGGCGACCACATGAGCGCGAACCAAGCTCTCGAGCGCACGAAGGACGCCGTCGCCGGCGCCCAAAACGCGCGAGGGATCAATCCCCTCGGGAACGGTAAGTCTAATCTTCGAGGCTTCCATGAACCTCCCTGCGTGCATGGACCAAGCCGGAATCATCGACTCCGATGATAGCAACATCGAGCAGGCACGGGGCTGTAAGTCCACAGGTATCGTCAAGACGGGCATGATGGAACGAGCCGAGCGTCAGGTTGTCGCCATACTCGAGCACGGCACGCTCGACCGTGCCCACGCGACGGCGAGCGTCGGCAATAGCGAGCTCCTGTGCAGCGGCCCGCATACGGCGGCTGCGCTCGGCCATAACCTCGGGCGGAACCTGGTCGGGCATGTCGGCAGCAAGGGTACCGGGACGCTTGCTGTAGCGGAACACGTGCATACGCGAGAAACCCACACGGCGGCACAGCGCCAGCGACTCCTCGAACTCCTCGTCCGTCTCACCGGGAAAACCGACGATGACGTCGCACGAAAGGGACGCCTGCGGCAGATTGGCGCGAATCATACGCACCGTGTCCTCAAAGGCCTCCGCACTATAGGGACGGCCCATGCGATGCAGGGTCGCCGTGCAGCCGGACTGCACGGGCAGGTGCAAAAACGGGGCGATACGCTGCGGAAAGCGCGCCATAACCTTAAGCAGGCGCTCGGAGATATCCATGGGCTCGACCGAGGAAATGCGCACATGCGCAATAGTCGTGCGCTCCATGATGGCCTCGAGCAGCTCATCGATTTCGACGTGCTCGTCGGTCGCGCTCTTGCCATCGTAGGCACCCAGGTTCACACCGGTCAGCACCACCTCGGGCACGCCGGCCTCCTGGGCCTCGCGAACTTGCTCGAGCACGGACTCGACGGGCACGGAGCGCTCGGGGCCGCGCGCCTTCCACACAATGCAATAGGTGCAGCGATGGTTGCAGCCATCCTGAATCTTCACGCCCAGGCGAGAGCGACCGAGCGCATCGACCACCTCGCCATCGCTGCAGGCGGGAACGCTATCGGACTCAACACCCAGCACCTCGCATACACGTTCGGCGACATCTATCTTGGACGGCTCGGCAATCACGCGATCCGAAAGCTCCGACAGCTCCTCGGGATGCAAATTGACCACGCATCCGGTCACGACCACATAGGGCTCGTTTGGATGGGCCAGCGCATGACGGACGGCCTTACGGGTCTTGGCCTCGGCCTCGCCCGTAACGGCGCAAGTGTTAATGACGATCAGATCGGCATCCTGGGGCTCCACAATAGCGAAGCCCAGGCGCATAAGATCGGCAGTGATACGGTCGGACTCAACCCGGTTGACACGGCAGCCGAGGTTGACGACGGAAATATGGGGTGCGAGCACGCGGGCTCCTTAATCGAGGATATCGTCGAGGGCGCTCTTGATGCGGTCGGTCACCGACTTCTTACCGGAAGCGACGTCATCGCCCATATCATCGGCAAAAGCACGGAGCAGCTCGCGCTGCTTATTGGAAAGATTGGTGGGAACGACCACGCGCAGTTGCACGATCAGGCGGCCACGCGAACCGCCACCGCCAATGCGAGGCATGCCGTAATTATTGACGCTCACGGTATCACCGTACTGGGCGCCGGCGGGAACCGTCACCTTAACGACCTCGTCGGGCATAATGCCCCCGACCTCGATCTCGCAGCCGAGCGCAGCCTGCGCAATCGAGATATCGCTCACCAGGTACAGGTCGTCACCGTTGCGCTTAAAGCGCTCGTGGTCGGCAACGCGCACGTTGACAATCAGGTCGCCCGAAGGCTCGCCGCGAAGGCCGGCCTCGCCAAAGCCGCTCACACGCAGCTGGCGACCGGTCGAAACGCCGGCGGGAATATCGATGTCAATCTTTTCATGCGAAGGCGTGCGGCCCTGACCGTCGCAGGTCTCGCAGGGATGGTCGATAACCGTGCCCTCGCCATGGCAGTCAGGGCAAGGCGAGGAAGACTGAACCTGGCCCAAAAACGAACGCTGAACCGTCGTGACGTAGCCCGTACCGTGGCAGCGGCCGCACTGCTTTTCCTGTGCGCCCTCTGCCCTACCGGTGCCATTGCAGTCCTCGCAAGGAGCAAGGCGGTCATAGCTGATTGTCTTTTTGCAGCCGAGCGCCGCCTCCTCGAGCGTCACCGAAAGCGAGATGGCCATGTCTCGTCCGCGACGACGCTCACGACGGCTGCGGGCGCCACCGCCGGCACCGCCGCCAAAGAACGACGAGAACAAGTCGTCCATGCCCATGCCACCAAAGATATCGTTGATATCGACGTAGCCCGAACCACCAGGGCCGTCGGCAGTGCCGTAACGGTCGTAGTTAGCACGCTTCTGCTCATCGGAAAGAACGGAATAGGCCTCGTTGAGCTCCTTGAACTTGGCCTCGGCCTCGGGGTCGTCCGAAACATCCGGATGTACGGTACGGGCCTTCTTTAGAAACGCACGCTTAATCGTCCGCGCGTCGGCATCCCTGTCGACGCCAAGCACCTCGTAGTAATCCCTATTTTCCGACACGACCGAATCCTTCCGACTTTCATTATTGTCACAGTGCGTCCTATACCCAAGCAGGGCCGACCGCAAACAGAGGGTTTGATGTTATTGCATTTGGTACGGCGAAAGCATGGCCCGTTGCGAGCAGCTCGCGAACCAAACCGACACGAGCGCGAACATGAAGCCGTTGGCAAAACCGTTGGCAAACTGCATCGCGCCGCGCTTCCACCACAGCAGGCTGCGATGAAGCACGCCGTCCGAAAGCACCATGAACAGGCCCATGGCAAACGGAATAAAGCACATCACGGCAAAGGCCGAGAACACGCCCGAGATGGCCGAGAGTACCAAAAACGGCGCCACGATGCCCATCAGGTAAAAACCGGTACGAGCTTTGCCTTCCAAGCGCTCGGCCTCAACATGGGCGCGGCCGACCAGATCGCCGCCCGCGGCACCGTTGGTGCCAGCATGACCCATGCCGCCAATGCGGACCTCGTCGCCATCGTGCGTGCCGGCAGGAAACTCAATCGTCTGCTCGGAGGTTACGCGAGTACGACCGCTGCCGCCGCAATCAGGGCAGGGGTCGGCCACGACCTTACCGGAACCGCCGCACTCGGGGCAGACCGACTGGAACGTGCCCGCACCAAACAGGAAGGACAGGTCGACGTCGATATGGCCGCGGCCGCCACAGCTTGGGCAGGTATGGGCATGCTCGGAGGAGACAGAGCCCGAACCGCCGCAGTTGTTACAGGTATCGAAGCGCGTGTAGCGGACGGTCTTGCGGGCACCGCCCTTTGCCTCCTTGGCGTCGAGTTTGATATCGACGACCACGTTGGCGCCGTTCTCGGGATTGTAGGCAGCCTGCCCGCGACGCGGCTGGCCCCAGGCTCCACCAAAGGGAAAACCGCCCTCAAAGGGATTGCCATAGCCCGCGCTGCCGGCGTAGCCGCCGCCATAGGGCGAAGCCGTAGGAGCGCCGGCGAAGGGGTTGCCCGAACGCATGGCGTCGTAGCGCGAACGCTTCTGCTCGTCCGAAAGCACGGCGTAGGCCTCGGAAACCTCTTTAAACTTTTCCTCGGCATCCGGCTCTTTGTTGACGTCCGGATGGAGCTTGCGGGCCTTTTGCTGGAAGGCCTTTTGAATATCACGCGAGGTGGCGTCCTTGGAGACACCCAGAATCTCGTAGTAATCTTTTTCGTTCATCGTCGCCATGCGCGGCAACCTCCTGCTCAAAGCAGCGTATATATTGCGGTAATTCTACCCGAGCGGTCTATGCTAGACCCCAAAACAGCTCGAACAGAACATTTCCATCGAGCCAACCTAGGTGTGTCGGCGCTAAACGGGCGCGGGCGCGGCCTGCGACGACATCTGCCGAAGTGAAGGATCCCTCATGGGCCCCGAGCGCCTCGGGCACCCACGTGGCAAGTCCCAATTCGAGCGCGTGATCGCAGGCAGCTGCCAACTCGCCCGTTGGGATGACGAAAGCTGCACGAACCAACAGGTCGGACGCGACACCGCGCGTCATGCGACAAGCGAGCATCAGGTCTTCAGCCGCAGCCTCGCGCTGCGACAGATATTCGGTCTCGAACGCCATCGCGTCATCGTCACGTTGCACCAGACGCACGCGGTACGCATCGCCTCGAGAAGACACGCCGGGGAACAAACCTGCGAGACGGTCGAAATCCTCGGCGTCGAGCATGCCCGCGGCAGAACGACCCAGGCCCAGATAGCCCCGTCCGGTCCAGTAGGCAATGTTATGGGCGCACTCATGGCCGTCGAGCGCGTAGCTCGCCACCTCATACGGGTGATAGCCGGCGGCACCCAGGAGCTCGCGTGCCAAGTCCATGCACGAAGCCTGAAAATCCTCGTCGGGCTCGAGCGACTCGTCGCGGCGCGCCATGCGATAAAGGGGCGTCCCCTCCTCAAGCGTGAGCGGGTAGACCGACACATGATGCGGGGCCGCCACCAGCACGCCATCGAGCGTGCGCTTCCAACTCGCTGCGGTCTGCCCGGGAAGTCCGCACATAAGGTCGCACGACACATCAAGCCCAGCGTTCTTGACCGTCGCGATGGCGGCGAGCGCCCGATCGGCATCGTGAATACGGCCGATGGCAGTAAGTTCGGCGTTATCGAGCGTTTGCACGCCCAGAGAGACGCGTGTGACACCAACCTTGACAAGTGCAGTGGCAAGCTCGGCGGTCAGCGACTCGGGATTGGCCTCGCAGGTAAACTCAACGGGGGCACACCACGCACGAATACGCCGCGCCAGCTCCACCAGGCGCTCCCCCGCCAGCGACGGCGTACCGCCGCCAACATAGACGGTGCGGATCTGGTCAAGGGCATCAGCCTTGCCAAAAGCATCGAGACGCGCGAACAACTGCTCAAAATAGGCATCGAGCGCAGCGCTCAGGTCGCACGGAGCAAAACTGCGCGAGTCAAAGTCGCAGTACCGGCACTTTTGGGCGCAAAACGGCACGTGCACGTACAGTGCGGTAACGGCCACCCTTAAGCCTCCAGAGGATGAGGGGGCACCGATTCGCCGGCGGCAAGGGCGGCCTCGCAGGCCACCACATCGCGCTCGATCTCATCGACCAGTGCCATAAACTCCTCGTAAGTGGAACAGCGCACCACATGGGCACGCCAAGCGGCGGCATGGGGCATGCCTTTTAAGTACCAGCTTGCATACGTGCGGGCACGCGACATGAGCGGCAGGAGCTCATGCGTCAGCGTTAGGTGCTCACGCAGGGCGTCCAGGCGCTCGACCGAGCTGCGCGGCGGCACCGGTATGCCATCGAGCGCAAGAGCGCGAGCATCACCAAAGACCCAGGGATTACCGTAGATACCGCGCGCGATAAACACCGCGCTGGCACCCGAGTTGCGCAGATGCTCCGCGGCATCCTCGGCCGAGAACACATCGCCCGAACCAATCACGGGAATCTCAACGGCGTCGGCAACCTCATCGACGACCGACCAATCGGCCTGGCCCGTATAGAGCTGCGTGGCGCAACGACCATGCACGGCGACTGCGGCAGCCCCTGCGCCCTCAAGCATCTGGGCAAATGTCGCGGCATTGCGGTCCTCGGCATAAAAACCTTTGCGAATCTTGACGGTCACGGGCACGTGCGCCGCGCCCACCGTGGCCTCGACGATCTTCTCCGCCAGGTCGGGCGTGCGCATGAGCGCCGAGCCCTCGCCCTTGGTAACGACCTTGCGGGCGGGGCATGCCATATTGATATCGATGAGCGACAGGCGATCGCCAACGCGCTCCTCGACGGCAGCGACGGCGCTCGCAAACTGATCGGGCTTGGAGCCAAAGAGTTGCACGCAAATCTGCTGCTCCTCGTCGGCCGGTAGCACCAGGCGCCAGGTCTTGTTGCTGGCATAGGCAAGGCCCGCCACGCTCACCATCTCGCTGTAGGCAAGGTTGGCACCGCGACGGCGGCACATGATGCGGTAGGCAGGGTCGGTCACGCCCGCCATGGGAGCCATAAGGAACGGCTGCTCGGCATAGGCGCCCAGCAGCCGCAGACTATATTCGGAAAGCGCCATAGACCTACTCGTCCACCTTGAGGATCGCCATAAAGGCCTCCTGCGGGACCTCTACCGAGCCGATGGCCTTCATGCGCTTCTTGCCCTCTTTCTGCTTCTCGAGCAGTTTGCGCTTACGAGAAATATCGCCGCCGTAGCACTTGGCAAGCACGTCCTTGCGGCGCGCCTTGACGGTGGAGCGGGCAATGATCTTGTTGCCGATAGCACCCTGGATGGGCACCTCGAACAGCTGACGCGGAATAATCTCCTTGAGCTTGTCGCATAGGCCGCGGGCAAGACCGTAGGCCTTGTCCTTGTGGACGATAAACGACAGCGCGTCCACCTCGTCGCCCGAAAGCAAAATATCGAGCTTAACGAGCTCGGAGGGACGGTACTCGTTGAACTCGTAGTCCAGGGAGGCGTAGCCCTTGGTACGGCTCTTGAGCTGATCAAAGAAGTCCAAGATGAGCTCGGCGAGCGGCATGTCAAAGCGCATCTCGACCGATTTGCTCGTGAGATGGATCATGTCGGTTGTAATGCCACGGTGCTCGATAGCGAGCTGCATGACGGCACCCGTATACTCGGGCGGGCAGATGATCTTAGCCTTGAGGTAGGGTTCCTCGATACGCTCGATGCGCGTGGCCTCGGGAAGATCCTGCGGGCTACGGACATCAATCATCTCGCCGTCAGTCTTGTAGACGTGATAGTCCACCGAGGGGCTCGTGGCAATGAGGTCCAAGTTGAACTCGCGCTCCAGGCGTTCCTTGACGACCTCCATGTGCAGCAGGCCCAGGAAGCCCACGCGGAAGCCAAAGCCGAGCGCCACCGAGGTCTCGGGCTCCCACACCAACGACGGGTCGTTGACGTGCAACTTATCGAGCGCGTCACGCAGGTTCTCGTAGTCCTTGTTATCGATCGGGAACAGACCCGTATAGACCATGGGTTTAGCCTCGCGGTAGCCGGGAAGCGGCTCGGGGCAGGGATTCGACGCCCACGTGAGGGTATCGCCCACGCGCACGGCCTCGGGGTCCTTCAGGCCCGTGACCACGTAGCCGACCTCGCCAACCGTCAGCGCGTCAACCGGGGTCTCGGCAGGACGCTTGACACCCACGCCATCGACCAAAAAGTCGCCCTTTGCCTGCATCATGCGCAAGGTATCGCCTTTTTTGATGGAGCCGTCAAAGACGCGCACCGTGGCGACGACGCCACGATACTCGTCGAAGTACGAATCCAGAATGAGTGCCTTGAGCGGCGCGTTCGCATCGCCCTTGGGCGGAGAGATCAAAAAGACAATGGACTCCAGCAGATCGTGGATGCCCTCGCCGGTCTTGCCCGAGACACACACGGCATCATCGGCAGGGATCGCCAGGTCATCCTCGATCTCGGTCTTAACCTCGTCGGGGTGTGCCGAGGGCAGGTCGATCTTGTTGATGGCCGGCACAATGTCCAGATTGGCGTTCATGGCGAGCGTCGCGTTGGAGACGGTCTGCGCCTCGACGCCCTGCGTGGCGTCGACAACGAGCACCGCGCCCTCGCAGGCTGCCAGCGAGCGCGAGACCTCATAGGTAAAGTCCACGTGGCCCGGCGTATCGATCAGGTTGAACTGATACGTCTCGCCATCGTCGGCGTCATAGGACACGCGAACGGCATTGGACTTGATCGTAATGCCGCGCTCGCGCTCGATATCCATGGTGTCGAGCAGCTGCGACTCCATGTCGCGCTCGTCGACGGTATGGGTGAGCTCGAGGATGCGGTCACTGATCGTTGACTTGCCATGGTCGATGTGCGCAACAATCGAGAAGTTGCGGATGTGGGAAATGTCATTTGAAGTATTCATGCGGACTATCTTACCCGAGCGATACAAAAAATGGAGCCTGTTCCATAAAACAGGCTCCATTTATGCGCGTAAACTGTGTGGTGTGAAATTTACAACTTAGGCGTTGATGCTGTTCACGAGCTTGGCAAGACCGGACTTGCGGTTGGAAGCCTGGTTCTTGTGGATAACATGCTTGGCGGCAGCCATGTCGAGACGCTTGGTGACGGTCTTGAGGGCGGCCTGGGCCTTCTCGGCGTCGCCCTCGGCGACGGCGGACTGGACGTGCTTGGTCAGCGTCTTGAGCTCGGACTTGACAGCCTTGTTACGCATGCGAGCTGCCTCATTGGTGCGGATACGCTTCTTCTGAGACTTGATGTTTGCCACTTCTGGAGTTCCTTTCGAGTTCCTTGCAAAAAATGTATGACACCTCTGAGACACGGTGAGGTCATGCAAGCGCCTACTATAGCACGCTCCCCCTCAAAGGGATAGAACGAATTTGCCAAATAGGCAGGTATCATCACGATTTTCTCAAGATGTTCGTAATCCAGAGCAAAAGCGCGGTCTCAGAATCGGCCGAACCCTTGAGCGCGAGCTCCACATCGACCGCTCCCTCGAGCGCTGCGACGAGCTCTGTCATCGAAAAGCGGCGAGCCCAGGTCAGGTGATTCTTGACCTGCCAGGACTGGAGCTTAAGCGTTGCGGCCAGCTCACGACCCTGTCCGCGCGCATCGAGCGCCTTGGCAACGATAAGCTCGCGAATACGGCCGCACAGCAATGTGTAAGTCCACACGTAGCTCTTGGCGGGCAGTAGATTGAAGAGCTCGAGCGAGCGGCGCATGTCACGGGCCGAGACCGCATTGAGAAAGTCCCAGGGCTGAACCTCGGCCGTACGTACAATCCAGCGCTCAACGTCGGCAAGCTCAATCTGGGGCGCCTCGACCATCTGGGCAAGCTTAGCCAAATCGTTATCGAGCATGCGAGTGTTTTCACCCGAACGCGAGACGAGTTCCTCGGCGGCCGCCGTCGAGATCGACTTGCCATGCTGCGTCGCCATCTGCTGAACGCGGCGCGGTAGCTCCCAGCGCTTGGTGCCGGAGCAATCGATCACGGCCTTCTTGTCGATCTTGGCGATCGCCTTATACAGGCGCGTGTTCTTGGCAAGCGAGTCGGCGATGATGAGGCAGACCGTTGTGGGGCTGGGACTTGCGAGGTACTCGACGAGCGGCTCCGAGACAGCCTTAGCGAGCTTTGAGCAGCCATCAAGGATTACCAGGCGAAACTCGCTGCCCATCGGAAAGGTGTTAAGCGATCCGATAATGGACTCGATATCGGGGTCCTTAGTCATGTCGCGCTCGTCGAGGTTAAACTCGACCATACCCGACTTTTCCAGACGCGCTTTCATACGCGAGACGGCGTGATCGCGCTTGACTCCGTCGGTACCGACGATCAGATATGCCGGCAGCAGACCGGTTTCGGACATTGCGCTCCCCTCCCGCAGGCCTTCGTATTCGTTCCGTGCCATTCTAGCCCAGGGGCCCACCACACGCCAACGACGTCGTCACGGTCGCTGGCATCGCATCGCAAAGCCATTCTCAGTCGGCGTGACGGTAATGTCGCCGTGTTCGATGGTGCACGCGAACATGCCACCCGCTTCCTTCACGGCATCGATGCAGGCATCGGACGGATGACCGTATCGATTCCCCTCGCCCGCGCTCGCGAGGGAAAGCTCGGGTCTCAGAATCTCCAGCAGCGCGGCATCGACCGAAACCTTGGAGCCGTGATGCCCGAGTTTAAGGACATCGATATCCCCCACCTCCTGCACGAATTCCCGTTCCTGGTCGAGCTCGGCATCACCGGTGAGGAGCATGCGCAGGCCCTTGTCTTCCTGAACATAAGAGAGCAGCAGGACAAGCGAGTCCTCATTGCCCTCGCCATCCACGGACTCGAATGGCCACATCACGCGGGCGCAAAATGAGCCGATGTCGACCGTATCCCCATGGCGCACCTGCCGATACTCCACGCCAGGTCGGTTCAATACCTCGGCAGGAGCATCCTCCAGCGCATCTGCCGCCACGGCAATCGTTCCGACCGAAAACTGTTCGAGCACGGCAGGCAGACCACCCCAGTGATCCTCATCCCAATGCGTCACAAAGACGGCATCGATATGGTGCACGTTATTGCGAACCAACGCCGCCACCACGCGCTCGTCGAGCCCGCAGTCGACGAGCGCTACTGTGCCGCCCTGGCGGATAAGAATCGCATCGGCCTGGCCCACATCGAGCACCGTCACCGAAGGCGGAGCGAACCGATCCCAGTAGGCGTACGGAATCGCAGCCAAGAACACCAGGCACGTAAGCCCCACCGCCATAGGACGTGCACGGGGACGCGGCCACCAGACCAGCAGAACCGCCAGCAAACACGGCACTAGGTAAATCCACATGCTATCGGGCGGCACACTCACGGATGCACCCGGCACGGCGGCAAACAGCTGCTCGAAGAACAACGCGCAACGGGCGGCAACCATGGGCACAATGAGCGCCCAAATCCGCAATGGTGCCACGAGCGAATAGGGAACCAGTACGATCGACACAGCGAGCAGTACGCTCACCACCGGACCGATGACCGCATTTGCCAGCGGAGCAATGAGCGAGAACGTACCGAAGGCAGGAATGGTAATGGGGAGCGTCGCCAACTGCGAGCACAGCGTGACGGAAAGCATGCTGGCAACGCCCGACGGCACACCCAACTCACCCAAAGCGTAGGTCGCATAGGGGCAAAAGCACAGAATGGCTAAGACGCTGGCACATGAAAGCTGAAAGCCCATCTCGAACAGCACCGTCGGCCGCAGTAGCACAAAGATGGACATGGTTACGAAGAGCGCCGATGCGCCGTGCCGGCGACGCCCTGCGCCGTTTACGACAAGCGTCGCGAACACCATGCAGCACGCGCGCACGGCCGAGGGAGACGCGCCCGTAAAGGCAGCGTAGCCCACAAGCGTTATCGCCAATATCACCCGCCGAAGACCACGTGAACACCGAGTCTTTTGCAATACGCCCTCAATTACAAACCCCACGATAGACAAATGGCTGCCGGAGACGGCGATAAGATGCGCCGTACCCGTCACCGAAAACCAGTCGCCCGCCGACTGGGCGCGCAGCTCGGCCGAACGACCGCAGACGACACCGGCTATGAGTGCACGCGCCGGGTCGGTCGCAGGCGCGATGGACGCAAGCAGCCCATTTCGTAGCCGAAGCAGCGGCCCCGGAGAGCCCTCATCGACCGACACAATCCGAACGGCTTTTACCTTGCATACCTCGCCTCGGAGCACGCGCGATCGTCCATACGCATCGTTCTCAAAACGCGAAACGCGACCGATAACACGCACGTGCGCCCCGACCTTGAGCTCGCGGTCGCACGATAGGCGAACCGTTGCCAAGTTCTTACCGTCCGCGCGTGCCTCGCAGGTATAGGAATACACGTCGTCGTTTATTGATGGATCGCCCTGCACGACAAACTCGAGGCTGCTTGCCGCTCGACCGTCGAGCGCCTTCGAGGCGCTTAGCGCACCCACAGCCCACCAGGCCGAGACGACCGCTCCCGCCACGAGACCGACGGACGCGGCATACAGCCACCGCTTCAAAGGGGCAAGCCGCGCACATGATTGAGCCAGCATAACAAATACCGCCGCCGCAACGGGAATGGTCCATAGCGGCCCGACCGCTGGCGCCCGCTCCCTCAACAGCGCATCAGCGGCCATGTTGAGCACCAAGACGCAGCTCATGCACATGCCGGCACACAGGGTCATCGTCCACGGAAGCAGGGGCCGCGGAGGCATAACACGCTCGCGCTCGGTCGCACTCATACGCAGATGCAATCTTTGATTTTGGCAAGCTTCTTCTCGCCGATTCCCGACACACGCATCAGGTCGTCAACCGAGGCAAAAGCACCGTTCTTTGTCCGCTCATCGATAATCGACTGGGCCATGGAGGGACCGATGCCCGAGAGCGTCTGCAGCTCTGCCGCGCTTGCCGTATTGATGTTTACCAGGCCTGTTGCGCCGCTCACGCCCGATGATGCGGAAGCCCCACCATCAACACCGGCTTCCGCAATAGACGCCTGCTGCTCCCCTACCGTTGGAACGTGGATTTTTTGTCCATCAGTGACCTTAGATGCCCGATTGAGCCCCGTAACGTCTGCCTCGGGCGCCAGCCCGCCGGCGGCATCAATCGCCTGAGCCACCCGCGCGCCGTCCTTGAGACGATATACACCGGGCGACACAACGGCGCCATCGACATCGACATAGACCTCTGCCGCGGCAGAAGCCTTAGTCGAAGAACCTTCGGATGTCTTTCCGCTCGAGGCATCACCGGATCCCGGCTCCACCAACGAGCCCGAACCGTCAGTGCGCTCAAACGACACGGCGCCGGCACCGCCGCCAAGGTTCGCCATCGCCAAGCCGCTCGCCATCGCAATGACGCCCAGCATCGCCACCACCACAGCCTTATGACCGAGCAGCTTGCCTGCCCAGCGGTCCATCTTTTTGACCCGTTCGTGTTGTTCGCGCTGCGCCATAACAAAACCTCCCAACAACATCGTGTCAGGAAAAGAGCCCTGCAACGGCCATGCTTCAAAACCGGTTTTCGCGGTCAAACCAAAAGCCGACCAAAACCTTGCACAAATCTGTCCATTTATTCAGGCACACGTCAGCAAATGAACACTTAGCCGCAAAATGCCCAGATAGCAAAAGACCGACGATGCAAGAGCATCGTCGGTCTATGCACAAATTTACTCGTGATCTTGGTAAATCTCACGCGGAGCAAGCTCCGAATGTTTGCATTTTAAGGTCTTAGGGGCCTTATACGTGTTGCTTTCGAAGTCGATGTACTCGGTCTGCTTGAGTAGGCGCTCGATCATCTCCTCGTGATCGAACAACTCCCAGGCCTCATGCACGGCATCGAGTTTAGCGTGCGTCTCGGGACGACGCGGCATAAACAGCGTGCAGCAGTCGGGAGCGGCCTCAGTCGAGATATCGAACGTACCAATCTCCTCGGCGCGCGCGATAATCTCCTGCTTGTCCGAACCGATGAGCGGACGGAACACGGGGATCTTCACGGCCTCGTTAACGGCCATGATATTCTCAAGCGTTTGGGAGGCAACCTGTCCAAGCGATTCGCCCGTCACGATGGCCTTGGCGCCCTCGATGTGTGCAATGCGCTCGGCAACCGAATACATAATGCGGCGATACATGATCACGCGCAGGTTGCTGGGACAGGTGACCGAAATCTCACGCTGGCAGTCGCCAAACGGCACCACGTACAGGCGGCCGATCTGGACACCCGGCTCAAGCGCACGGATGATGTCCTGCACCAAATACTCGCTCGTGTCGGGCGTCTGCGGACGACCTGAGAAATGCACCGGCACGCACACCGCGCCACGACGCGCGAGCATCCAGGTCGCCACCGGAGAATCAATACCCGACGACAGCAGCGTCACGACCTTGCCGGCAGAACCCACCGGCAGACCGCCCACGCCGCGCTCGGAGCGTGCGTACACGTAAACGCTACCCTGGACCACCAGTACGTGCACCATCGCGTCGGGGTCGTGCATTTGAACCTTTTTATCGGGGAAGGCCTCACACAGTACCTCGCCCACCTGTCGATTGATATCAATCGAGGTGAGCTCGTAGTCGGTGTTAGAGCGCTTGGCATGCACCTTAAACGACTCAAAGGGACCAAACTCGCGCAGCGCCTTCACGGCGGCGGCGCAGTACTCCTGCGGGTCGCGGTTCGTGTGATATGCCAGGGACACGCGGGCAACGCCGGGTACGGTGCGAATGACGCGCGCCGCCTCGTCGGCCTGATGCTCATTAAAGGTCACGAGGATATAACCGGAAATTCGAGACACGGCATTCACGGAAAAGGCGGCCAAGGCCGCCTTGATGTTATCCATGAGGATATGCTCAAAATGTGCGCGGTTCTTGCCCTTCAGTCCAACCTCGTGATAGTGGACCAGGCAGACGCGAGCCGCCATTTAGGCTTCAGCAACCTTGTGGCCGAGCGCCTTCTCGTAACGAGCCTCGTCGTAAGAGATGTCACCGTCGACAATCTCGTCCATAGCCATCGAGATGGTATCGGCACCGGAAAGCCCGATGGTGATGTCATCGACATCCTGGACGGCAAGCACGCGGTTGTGCTGGCCACGCAGCATGCTATTGATGTCGCAGGCGCGCTTGGAGGCAAGCGAAGCGAGCAGGAAGCGGTTGTGATCGGTCTTCTCCAGAAGATCGTCAATGCAAGGCTTTACAACGGACACGGACCTCAGATCCTTTCATGCATATCGAGAACGCGAACGAGTTCATCGGTCGCGCGGTCGAGATCGTCATTCACCACGACGTCGTCGTAGCGGTCGGCAAGGGCAAGCTCATCGGCGGCGTTTGCCATACGCAGCTCAATCGTCTCGGGCGTCTCGGTACCGCGACCGACTAGACGCTCGCGGAGCACCTCAAGCGAAGGCGGCTTGATAAAGATCAGCACGGCCTCGGGGAAACGCTCCTTCACCTGCAGGGCGCCCTGGACATCGATCTCCAAAATCAGAGACGAGCCCGAGGCGAGCTTGGATGTGACCTCGCTCACCAACGTGCCGTAGCAGTTACCGTGGACCTCGGCCCACTCAACAAACTCACCGTTTGCCACGCGGCGGTCGAACTCCTCGCGCGTCAGAAAAAAGTAGTTGACGCCGTCGACCTCACCTTTGCGTGGTGCTCGCGTGGTAGCCGAAACCGTCAAACCCAGGTTCGAGCGGCGCTCGCGCACACGAGTGACGAGCGTACCCTTGCCTGCGCCTGACGGTCCAGAAATCACAAAGAGCTTGGAATCCTGAGCGCTCACTTATTTGGTCAGCTGCTCGAGGAGCTGCTCGCGCTGACGGACGCCGAGGCCCTGGACGCGACGAGTAGCGGAGATACCGAGCTCCTCCATGATCTTGGCGGCCTTGGCCTTGCCATAACCAGGGAGAGACTCGATGAGGGTGGAAACCTTCATGCGGGAAGCGATGGGGTCATCGGAGTTGAGCACGGACTCGAGGGACTTCTCGCCCTTCTTGATCTGCTCGCGAAGCTCAGCGCGGGCGTGACGTGCGGCGGCAGCCTTCTCAAGAGCCTGCTTGCGCTGCTCGTCGGTAAGCTGAGGGAGTGCCATTCGTACCTCCAAATAGTTGGGTTATATCTGATTCAATAATTGGCATTTTAGCACGTAGAACGTACAAAATGCCTAATCGCGGCTCCATAGGTTAGACGATACCCGCAAAAAGTGCAATATACTGCGCCCAAAGTTAAGCCCCTGACCTGCGATTCCACACAAAGGATGGGAAAGTTTACGCAGGCACAGGGGCTATTTTGTGCTAATGAGACCCAAAAGTGGTGACTTAGGGGAATCTTTTACGCGACGTTTTCGACCAGCTCGGCGACGATGGCGTCAAAGGCGGCAACCGGATCGTCGGCACCGGTGATGGGACGGCCCACCACAATGTGGCTTGCGCCACGCTCGATAGCCTGGGAAGGCGTCGCCACGCGGGACTGGTCACCAAGGGCGGCACCCACCGGACGCACACCCGGAGTCACGATCAGGGCATCAGGACCCAGCAGCTCACGCATGTCGTGAGCCTCCATCGGCGAGCACACGATGCCGTCGATGCCGTTGGTCTGGGCAAGCTTTGCCAGACGGGCGGCTTCCTCGGCCACGGGAGACTCGACGCCGATCTCGCTCAAGGCATCCTGATTCATACTCGTGAGCACGGTAATGGCGACGAGCTTGGCGCGGTCCTCGCGCGCCTCCTCGGCACCCTCACGGCACGCGGCGAGCATAGCGCCCGAACCCAAGCCGTGGACCGAGAGCAGGTCGGCACCGGCAAGCGAGGCCGAACGGGCGGCACCGCGCACCTGATGCGGAATGTCATGGAACTTAAGGTCGAGGAAGACCTTGAAGCCCAAGTCCTTGAACGTCTTGACGATCTCGGGACCCTCGGCGTAATAGAGCGTCATGCCCACCTTGAGCCAGACGGCGTGGCCCGAAAGCTCATGGGCGAGCTCGAGCGCACGCTCACGATCGCAGTCGAGGGCGACGATAACACGGTCGCGGGCATCATTCTCTAGCATTCGAAAGCACCTACCAGCTCGTTGATATCCTTCACGCCCTGGGACTCTGCCCAAGCCTCGAGCTCGCGCGCGATCTTAATCGAAGCGCACGGATCGACAAAGTTGGCCATACCGACCGACACGCAGGTGGCGCCGGCCAGGATAAACTCGGCAGCATCCTCGCCGGTCATGACACCGCCGACGCCGTTGATGGGGATATCGACGGCCTGAGCGACCTCCCAGACCATGCGAACGGCGATGTGGTGGCACAGCGGGCCCGAAAGGCCGCCCTTGGGCTTGGCAACACGGGACTTGCGGGTGTGCACGTCAATGGCCATGCCCTGGATGGAATTGATGACCGAAAGGCCGTCGGCGCCGGCAGCCTCGAGAGCCTTGGCAATCTCGGCGACATTAACCGGAGCCATCTTTACGAACAGCGGCTTATCGGTCACCTTGCGGCAGGCAGCCATAACGGAAGAGGCGCCCTCGGGCGTGGAGCCCATGGCGGCACCGCCGGCGGCGATATTAGGGCAGCTCACGTTGATCTCGTAGCCGGCAGCCCAGGGGCACAGCTCGACATACATCTCGAGCGCGCGGACAAACTCGTCAACGGAGTGGCCGGCAACCTGACAGATGACCTGGCAGCCGTCCTTGGACAGCTGTTCGAGCCACGGACCGGACTCGCGGGCAAAGGCGGCCACGCCGGGGTTCTGAAGGCCCACGGAGTTGATCATACCGCCGGGAATTTCGGCCATGCGGGGCGCGGGGTTGCCGGGCCAGGGCTCGGCAGCGCAACCCTTGGTGGTGATGGCGCCCAGCTGGGAAACATCAAAGAAGTTCTGGAACTGCCAACCGTAGCCAAAGGTACCGGCTGCGGTGTTGATGGGGTTCTGCATCTTGACGCCGCCGAAATCGACGGCCATGTTAACGGTACCCACTAGAAGACCACCACCTTGGAAGCATCGAACACGGGGCCGCACATGCAAGCACCCTTCATACCGTCGACCGTCTCGACATTGCAGGTGTTGCAGGCGCCAAAGCCACAGCTCATCATGCGCTCGAGGGACACCTCGCAGTACGCACCGGCCTCGGCGGCAGCGGCGGCGACTTTCTTCATCATGACAGCGGGGCCGCAGCTGGCGACGTAGTCGTAGCCGCCCTCGCCAAGCAGCTCAGCGGCAGGATCGGTGCAAAAACCGTGCGTGCCGAGCGAGCCGTCGTCGGTGCACACGTTGACCGTATCGCACAGCGCGCGGAACTCATCGACTCCCACGGCCTTGGACGCGGTGCCAAAACCCAGGCACACGTCGACGGCCACACCCTGCTCGACGAGCATGCCGGCAAGGCACAGCACGGGCGGAACACCGATGCCGCCCGCAACGAGCAGCGCCTTCCTGGTGCCCTCGGGCACAAGCCAGCCGCGGCCGCCAGGGCCCAGCAGATTAGAGGTGGAACCGGGGGCCATCTGCGACAGACGACGGGTGTCATCGCCCACGACGGCGTACCACAGCTCGACGGTGCCGGTCTGGGCGTCGGCGCGATAGAAGCTCAGGGGCACGCGAAGCAGCGAGGACGCATCGCCGGGCACGGCAATGTTCACAAACTGGCCGGGCTTGAGCGCACTTGCAAGCTTGGGGGCCGAGATAACGAGCGAGAAGATACCGTCGGCGATCTCCTGGTTCGAGACGACCTCGAAGTCGTGCATGCGTGCAGTGGAAGGTGTGGGCATAGACGCTCCAATCCCCCATGCGGTTGCATGGTTCAGGCGAACAGAAAGCGCGGCACCGCAAGGGCACCGCGCACAAAAGCGATAAGGCTATGCTAGCAGATGCAGCCGTCGGCGAGCGTCTGCTTGCCGCCGACAAACACATCGGTGGCACGACCGGTGAGCGTGCGGCCGGCAAAACCGGAGTTCTCGGCACGCGACTCGTAACCGTCCTCGCCGACCGTCCAGGTAGCAGCGGGATCGAACACGGTCAGGTCGGCAACGGAGCCCGCCTTGACCTGAACCTGGTCGAGGCCCAGGATCTCACGAGGCTTGATGGCCATGAGCTCGACCATGCGACCCATGCTCATCTTGCCCGTGTTGACCAGCTCGGTGAGCACGAGCGACAGCGAAGTCTCGAGGCCGATCATGCCGAAGGGCGCAAGCTCGAACTCGCGGGCCTTCTCCCACGGGGTGTGGGGAGCGTGATCGGTGACGATAGCGTCGACGGTACCGTCGATGACGCCCTGGCGAATGGCCTCGGCGTCCGCCTCGGTACGCAGCGGCGGGTTGACCTTGAGCGAGGTGTTGTAGGTCTCGTCCAGGTCGTTCTCGGTCAGGAACATGTGATGCGGCGTGGCCTCGCAGGTAACCTGAACGCCAGCGGCCTTGCCGGCACGCACGAGCTCCAGGCCATGGGCGGTGGAGATATGCTGGATGTGTAGTTTGGCGCCGGTCAGCTTGGCGATCTCGATGTCGCGGGCGATCTGAAGCTCCTCGCCGGCAGCCGGCCAACCCTCGAGGGCCAGACGGGTCGAGACCCTGCCCTCGTTGATCTGGCCGTGACCGACCAGGTCCTCGTCCTGGCAATGGCTCATGAAGACCTTGCCGAATATCTTGCCGTAGTCCATGCAGCGACGGAGCATGCCCGCGCCCTGCACGCCGCGACCGTCGTCGGTGAAGGCGACGGCGCCGTGGGCGACCATATCGCCCATCTCGGACATAGCCTCGCCCTTAAGACCGCGGGTCATGGCGCCCGACGGATAGACGCGGCAGTGACCGACCTCGGCAGCACGGGACTTGACGAACTCCACGACGGTGCCGTTATCGGTGACGGGATCGGTGTTGGGCATGGAGCACACGCCGGTAAAGCCGCCCTTGGCAGCTGCGCGGGTGCCGCTCTCGATGTCCTCTTTGACCTCGTAGCCGGGCTCGCGAAGGTGAACGTGCATATCAACCAGGCCGGGGACGAGGTACTTGCCGGAAAGGTCGCGGACCTCGGCTCCCTCGACGGCGAGATTCTCGCCGACCTCGGCGATCTTGTCGCCGTCAATCAGGACGTCAACGACACCGTCAAGCTCGACGGACGGGTCGACGACGTGGGCATTCTTAAGAAGCAAGGCCATTATCGGCACCTCCAAGCAGCAGATACAGGATAGCCATACGCACGCAGATACCGGCGTAGACCTGCTCCAGGATGACGGAGCGTTGCGGGTGGTCGGCCATATAGGAGTCGAACTCGACGCCGCGGTTGATGGGGCCCGGGTGACAGATGATCGCATCGGGCTTCATGAGCTTCTCGCGGTCCTTGGTCAGACCGAAGAGCTTGTGGTACTCGCGAATGGTCGGGAACGGTGCACCCTCGAGGCGCTCCTGCTGCACGCGAAGCATGTAGACGACGTCCAGCTCGGGCAGGACGGAATCGAGGTCGCTCGTCACGTGGTCGCAGCCCAAGACCTCGGGCGCCGGCGGCAGCAGCGTGCCGGGGGCGACAGCGTAGGTCTCGCAGCCCATGATCTTAAGAGCGGGGATCAGCGAGCCGCAGACGCGGGAGTGCGCGATATCGCCGACGACGGCGACCTTCAGACCGTGGAAGTCACCCTTGTGCTCCCAGATGGTGTACAGGTCGAGCAGGGCCTGCGTGGGGTGGTTATGCTTACCGTCACCGGCGCAGATGACGCTCGCGGGCGAGTTCTGCGTGACGATGTAGGGAGCGCCGGCGTGCTTATCGCGCACGACAATGCAGTCGATCTTATAGGCGTTGAGGGTCTCGACGGTATCGACGAGGCTCTCGCCCTTGACCGTGGAGGTCGAGGAGCCGCCGAAGTTGAGGCTGTCGGCCGAAAGACGCTTCTCGGCGAGCTCGAAGGAGCTGCGGGTACGCGTCGAGGGCTCGTTGAACATGTTGACGATGGTCTTACCCTTGAGCGTGGGGACCTTCTTGATGGCACGCTCGTTGACCTCGGAGAACGCCTTGGCGGTCTCGAGGATGAGCTTGATGTCCTCTTCGGAGTACTCGGTAATGTCGATCAGGTGCTTATGATTGAACGCCACGGTACTACTCACCTCCCAGCGGCGCGGAGCCCACGTGGGAACCCGGCGCGACGTCGTTGATCTCGACAGCGGTACGGCCGTCGACTTCCTTCATATATAGGTGCACGTTCTCCTCGTGCGACGAGGGAACGTTCTTGCCGACAAAGTCCGGCGAGATAGGGAGCTCGCGGTGACCGCGGTCAACGAGAACTGCCAGCTCGACTCGGCTCGGACGGCCCAGGTCCATAACGGCGTCCAGAGCGGCGCGGATGGTGCGACCCGTGTACAGGATGTCGTCCACCAGCACGACGCGCTTGCCGTCGACGCTGAAGGGAATGTTGGTAGCGTGGATCGCGGGAGCGAAATTGGTCGCATAGTCATCGCGGTAGAAGCTGATGTCGAGGCTGCCGAGCGGAACGTCGACGCCCTCGATCTCCTTGATCTCCTCGGCGAGCTTCTTTGCCAGAAGGTCGCCGCGCGTGACGATACCGACCAGAGCGAGGTCTTCACAGCCCTCGTTGCGCTCGAGGATCTCGTGCGCGATGCGGGTCATCGCTCGGTTGACGGCGGTCTCGTCCATGATGACCGCCTTGGGGGAAGTCGTGCCCATCGATCTCCTTCCTCACATGTCTTGACTGCTGACACAGTCAAAAAAATAGATGCCCGACCGCTCAAAGCGGACCAGACACCCACAGGAAGGGCTGCTCTTTGGCAGCAATGTAATTCCATGTGGGTATCTCGTACCCCTTTAATGGTCAAGGGATAGTGTAGCCAACCTCGAGCTTAATTGCGAGCATAAATACAGAGCAATCCGTAAACGGGCGCAGGCGCTCCATAAACCTATATATATTTGTGGGACGAGCTTGAAAACGCACGCACGAGCTGGCATAATCCCCTCTGCTGCACGCAAATCGGATCTACGTCCAGGGCCGTAGCGTGAGCACTATCGCCAAAAGAGGAATATCTCTGTGTAGATTGCGCACAGGGAGCGACTTCTGTGCTATAGTTCAGGCTTGTTTGTTAACGCGACATGTTCGTTTGTCGCCCAAGGAGGGTCAGTTATGTCCAAAGTTTGCGAAGTTTGCGGTAAGCAACCCGTTGCCGGTCGCTCCATCAGCCACTCTCACCGCGTCACCAACCGTAAGTTCCGCCCCAACATCCAGCGCGTCTACGTCGTCGTCGATGGTCACCGTCGCAAGATGAACGTTTGCTCCACCTGCCTCAAGTCCGGCAAGGTTGCGCGCTCCTAAATAAGGTCTTACCAACAAGTACCTCGGACTCTCCGGGTCAAAGACCTCGCGTTCACATAGAACTATAAGAAACCGCTTTCTTTTGAGGAGGCGGTTTCTTTTTCTATCTATCCAGGAATGCAAAACCAGAGCGAAAAATGAAATGCGTCCCAAATCTTGGACGCCCTAAATAGCGACTAGGCCGCGAGGGCCTGATTCCGGAACTCCTCCGGGGTCAGGCCCTTCAATCTTACCTGCCTCCGGCTCGTGTTCCAGTGGACTATGTATTCCTCCAGGTCGCGTTTGAAATCCTCGAACGTCTCCCACTCGCGGCCCCGGTAGAACTCGTCCTTGACGTGGCCGAAGAGCTGCTCGGTGGCGGCGTTGTCGATGCAGTTCGCCTTCCTGGACATGCTCTGGACGATGCCTGCGGCCTCGAGCCTGGATGTGTACGAGGCGTGCTGGTACTGCCAGCCCCGGTCCGAGTGCATGGTCGGGGCGGCGCCCTCGGGGATCTTGGACAGCAGCTCGTCGAGCATCCTGACCTGCTGGGCCATGTCGGGCGTGGTCGATATGTCGCTCGCCACAATCTCCTTGGTGCAGAAGTCCAGCGTCGGGGCCCAGTAGGCCTTGCCGCCCGCCACCTTGAACTCGGTGACGTCCGTTCCCAGCTTCCGCCACGGGGCCCCGGCGTCGAAATCCCTCGCGATCACGTTCTCGAACGTCCTGCCGACGACGCCCCTGTACGAGTTGTACCTGTGGTAGGCCGTCTCGCGTCTGATACCGCAGCGAATCCACATCTCGCGCATCATCTCGAGCACGGTCTTGTCGGCTATCACGGCCCCCTCTTCCGCCCTGAGGCACATCGCTATCTGCCGGTGCCCGCAGCCGTTGGCAGTGCGCGAGAAGATCTCGGCGACCGCCGGCGGCCTTCTGCTCGTATGTGTACCTGCCCTGCTTTCCGTCCATGCGCAGCAGCACCTCGCTCCCGAATGCGCGGTATATCTCCTGCCATCTTCTCACGGCTTCCGCGGGAAGCGAAAGGGCGATCGCGGCAGATTTATACCCGTGCCCGAGCTCGAAGAGCCCTATGGCCGCCTTCCTGGCCTCGATATCATGCTTCACTCTCAAATCAACGCGCATAAAGAAAGCCTCCCATTTCTCATGTCCAAGAAATGGGAGGCAGTTCATTCAAAGCCATGGCAGGCCATTACTTATTTATCGTTCCGCCTCTTCTTGCGGTTGTATTCGAGCAGCAAACCTAAAGAAGTCAAAGCAGATCCGGCAACTGCCAGCGGAAGAACCGGCAGCAGTCTCTCCCCTGTCGAAGCCAGGGCACCCGGCTCGGTGGTCTTGGTCTGGGAGGCGGGGTCGGCCTTGGTCTCGCCGCCGTTCTCGTCGAAGGTCACGGTGACGTCGCGGGGCACCCACTTCCACTGGGCGTAGACGGTCGTGGACCTGGAGACCTCGGTCTTGTCGGTGAACTGATCGCCCGAGCCGTCCCTCTCGGTGTTCCAGCCGTCGAACGCCCAGCCCTTGCGGGTCGGGGCGGTCTTGGGCAGCGCGAAGGTGAACGAGGTCTTGCCCGGCTCGGTGGTCTTGGTCTGGGAGGCGGGGTCGGCCTTGGTCTCGCCGCCGTTCTCGTCGAAGGTCACGGTGACGTCGCGGGGCACCCACTTCCACTGGGCGTAGACGGTCGTGGACCTGGAGACCTCGGTCTTGTCGGTGAACTGATCGCCCGAGCCGTCCCTCTCGGTGTTCCAGCCGTCGAACGCCCAGCCCTTGCGGGTCGGGGCGGTCTTGGGCAGCGCGAAGGTGTAACTGTCCTTATCTGCAGTCTTATCTTGCAAAAACTTTTGAGGATAAGCAGGATCGTATGCGCCATTATCATCAAAAGTCAGCGATAACTTTGCTGCGACCTGCCACATGTGAAAATCATCAGTACCGTCGGCATCCCTGAAGCGCTTAAGGTAATAGCCCTCACCAACCGCATCCTCGTTGCCAAGAATAAAAGTGCTTTGCTTAGGTGCATCACCACTAGCTTTGGAGAGTACGTAGTTATCTCCGAGTGACGGCAGTTTCAAATTCTGCCAATTGTTCGGATCCACCGTATTAACAGTAGTCTTCCCTGACGATTCCCCTTTTACAATAAGGGGAATGTCGCCGCCATCATCCGTGCCATCATAGTTATTAGTGACAGCTGGCAGTCTAATTTCAGCGTCATCGCCACGGTAATTTCCTTGGAATAATGCGGGTGCCATTAAGGCAAGTGTGCCCTTATTAATAACGGCACCTTTCAAATTACTTGAACCGTGATCGATGAGAATGCCCTTACTGCCAATAGAGGTGGTTCCCTTAACGAAAATATCGTTATAGTTTTTCGCAGTATTGTATTGTTGCTCCCAAGTACCATTGATATCGACATAACCATATACGTAGGCTTGAGAGCCAGCTGTCGTCAAAACGCTGCCCTCATCTACCCGAAGGCCATTGTCTTCAATTAATTCATAGCTAGAAGCATTGTTGCAACCAAATTTGGTCGTTACATTTGTATTCGATTGACCAGTAATAGCGATCTTATTTACAGAAGAAATCGTACCGGCCGTAATTTCGGAGTTATCAGTAACATTCAATGCAGATGCGTACTTAATATAAGGAATCTCAGCCACAGTCCCTGCAATATTGATTGTGGGAGAAGAAGACCCCTTGGGAAGCCCATAGTACACACCCGTAACGCCCGTAGCTATTTCCGGTCGTCCAGCAATATTAATGAAGGAACCGTCAGAAATCGATACATTCTTGTTCGAAGTCAACGAAACGTAGCCAACACTGCCGCTATTCAGACTGATAGATAGCTTTCCTCTAGCCTTTACGCTCGATCCCTCATCCGACGAATTGGTCAGGTCGTTCTCGCAGAAAACATACCCATGAGAATCGCCCGCTTCATCCCTCAGCTCAACACCAGAAGCGTTCACGGCGATATCACCGTTTACAGCACTCCACTCTGCTCCATAAATAGAGCCAACATGGGAGCCGTGGACATTAACGGTAATAGATCCGCCAACGTTCGCTTTCTTCGAACCTTCAATAAAAGGGACATCATTGGGTATCGATCCACCTTTATCCCAGCCCCAAACATTCTCGTAAGCATCGATAACGACATCGCCATCGACCTCATAAACTCCATCTGGGAGCATTTGTCCTGCGCCAATTATTGGCCAATTGCTATTAAGACGAAGCATTTTGTCGGTGTTTTCATAAGTACTGCTGCCCGCAATAATATGAATGTTGCCTTTAATAGGCGCAGGGTCACCAAAATGACCGCAAATTTCATTTACCCGACCCGAGCGAACATCAAGCGTCACGTTGCCGCGCATCTCGCAACCGTAAGTGCCTTCGATAGCAGGAGAAACTTCGGAGTTGGCATTGTCGTAAACAAGCGTGGCGTTACCACCTACATAAACAGCAGGAAAGCCGTTTCCATCGCCGCTCGACCCATCGCCGCGCATGCAACCGGGATTAACGTGATTACCGCTAGCCATGCGAAGGTTACCGCTGATCTCAAGATAGGTGTCATGCTCGACGGACCCTTGATATGAACCACCGATGACGTCATGAAGGCCAGCGCCACTACCAGGATTGATATATCCAGACGCGGCTATCACCACATGTGTGTGATCGACAGTCGACCTATAGCCACCGCCATAAAGTGTTTCAGAGAGGTTGAGCTCGCAGTTACGAGTGAAAACGGTATCGAAACCATTGCAATAGAATTTTCCTGAACCAACCACTTCGACGTTGTCAAAAGTACAAGATCCGGAAAGCATGGCACGGTTGGAGAAGTGCAAGGTTGCGCGATTATCACCGTCACTCGTCACGGTAATCTTCTTGTTAGCAACGCCGAAAGTCGAAACGTAATCTTGGGTCGGCACCACAAAAGACGAGCCGCCTTTTAGGACAAGTCTGATCTCCGATAAATTATCGGAGGCGATTTTATTCAGCGCATCCTCAAATGTTGATTGATCATTAACTTGATAAACACCAGATTCTGCTGCATCAGAATTCGATTCATCAGATGTTTCATTCACATTCACATCGTTTGACTGCTTATCCGAGACATCAGATTCAGGTTTTTGATCATCACTTGAAACCGTATTGTCGTTAGACGAAGCCTCGACCGCCCCCCCCCCTTGACCCAGAATCACTATCAGCAGATTCATTAGACAGATTCTCCGAAGTCGTGTTTTGCTGAGGGTCATTATTCACTATTACGTCAGCAAATACGCTCGTAGGAATCGTATTAAACACGAACAAAAAAGAGACGAGCCAAACGAGAGCTCGCCTGCAGCGTGGCAATCTCACAAACCGCCCTTTCTACTCAACTGACATGAACCGGTAAAGGGCGACAAAATACCCAGAGGCAAAGGCATATATTTCACTCTTACTGAATGTACTGTCTGGCACATTGGTTTTAGTTTAATACCAGTGTTTTGTCTGACAAGAGAACGCGTTTATTGCCATGAAATAGAAACGACCAAAAATTAGTGTCACGACCAGCCAGAATTGATCGATGTGCATTAATTTCCTAAGACCTAATGAACAAACAATGAACAAACTCCACACCATAGCCATGGGGAAACTAGGAATTCGCCCGGAGAAGACGTTCGGCTTTTAGTTAAATAGTTAAAACGCTTCAGTTTATTGAAGCGTTTTAGTGTGCCTTTTACAGGAATCTTACCACTCACCGAATTATTTATTGCTATCATGCAAGACGTAGGGTAAATCTCCGATCGCAAGGAGACACAAATGGTGAAAAAGTCACCGGAAAACACTACTCCCGCAATTGTGGACAACGTAGAGGCGCTTGAGGCTAAGCTCGCTCAGATGCGAGAGGCCCAGGCGCTTTTTGCTACGTACACGCAGGAGCAGGTCGACAAGATCTTCTATGAGGCCGCCATGGCCGCCAACAAGGCTCGTATCCCGTTGGCGAAGATGGCCATCGAGGAGACCGGCCGCGGCGTTCTTGAGGACAAGGTCATCAAGAACCACTACGCCGCAGAGTACATCTACAACGCTTACAAGAACACCAAGACCTGTGGTGTCCTGGAGCGCGACGAGGCCTACGGCATCACCAAGATCGCCGAGCCCATCGGCATCGTGGGCGCCGTCATCCCGACGACCAACCCCACCTCCACTGCGATCTTCAAGACGCTGATCAGCCTGAAGACCCGCAACGCCATCATCATCTCCCCGCACCCGGCTGCCGCCAAGTGCACCATCGCCGCCGCTAAGCTCGTGCTTGACGCCGCCGTCAAGGCCGGTGCCCCCGAGGGCATCATCGGCTGGGTCGATGTCCCCTCCATCGAGCTGACCAACATGGTCATGCGCGACGTCGACATCATCCTCGCCACCGGTGGCCCGGGCATGGTCAAGGCCGCCTACTCCTCGGGCAAGCCCGCCTTGGGCGTTGGCGCCGGTAACACCCCGGTCGTCATCGACGACACCGCCGACGTGCTGCTCGCCGTCAACTCCATCATCCACTCCAAGACCTTCGACAACGGCATGATCTGCGCTTCCGAGCAGTCCGTGACCGTCATCGACACCATCTATGACCAGGTTAAGGCCGAGTTCCAGAAGCGCGGCTGCTACTTCGTCAAGCAGGGTGCCGAGATGGAGGCCCTGCGTGCCGCCATGTTCAAGAACGGCGCCCTCGATCACCGCATTCCCGGCATGGCTGCCGCCAAGATCGCCGAGCTCGCCGGCATCGAGGTTCCCGCCAAGACCAAGATCCTGATCGCCGAGGTCACCTCCACCGACCCCGCCAAGGAAGAGTTCTCCCACGAGAAGCTCTCCCCGGTCCTGGCCATGTATCACGCCAAGGACTTCCAGGAGGCCGTCGACAAGGCCGAGCACCTGGTGCTCGCCGGTGGCCCGGGCCACACCGCCTCTCTGTACGTGCACCCCGCCCAGGCCGAGAAGATCAGTCTGTTCGAGCACGTCATGAAGGCCTGCCGTATCGTCATCAACACCCCGTCCTCGCACGGCGGCATCGGTGACCTGTACAACTTTGGCATGAAGCCGTCTCTGACCCTGGGCTGCGGCTCCTGGGGCGGCAACTCCGTCTCCGAGAACGTTGGGGTGAAGCACTTGATCAACGTTAAGACTGTGGCCGAGCGCCGTGAGAACATGCTGTGGTTCCGCGCTCCCGAGAAGGTCTACTTCAAGAAGGGTTCCACGCCCGTCGCCCTCGACGAGCTCGGTACCGTCATGGGCAAGAAGCGCGCCTTCATCGTCACCGACCAGTTCCTCTTCAAGAATGGTAACACCCGCGCCATCGAGGCCAAGCTCGACGAGATGGGCATCGCCCACGACTGCTTCTACGACGTCGAGCCCGATCCGTCGCTGCAGTGCGCACGTCGCGGCGCCAAGCAGATGGCTCTCTTTGAGCCGGACGTCATCATCGCCGTCGGCGGTGGCTCCGCTATGGACGCCGGCAAGATCATGTGGATGATGTACGAGCACCCCGAGTGCAAGTTTGAGGACATGGCCATGGACTTCATGGACATCCGCAAGCGTATCTTCACTTTCCCCGAGATGGGCAAGAAGGCCTACTTCGTCGCCGTCCCGACCTCTTCGGGTACCGGCTCCGAGTGCACGCCGTTCGCCATCATCACCGACAAGGAGACCGGCATCAAGTGGCCGCTCGCCGACTACGCGCTGCTCCCCAACATGGCTATCGTCGACGCCGACAACTGCATGACCGCCCCGCGCGGCCTGACCGCTGCCTCCGGCATCGACGTCATGACCCACGCCATCGAGTCCTACGTCTCCATCATGGCTTCCGACTACACCAAGGGCCTCTCCGAGCGCGCTGCTAAGCTCGTCTTCGAGAACCTGCCCTCCAGCTTCACGAACGGCGCCAAGGACCCGCATGCCCGCGAGGAGATGCACAACGCCTCTTGCATGGCCGGTATGGCCTTCGCCAACGCCTTCCTGGGCCTCAACCACTCCATGGCTCACAAGCTCGGCGCCTTCCATCACCTGCCCCACGGCCTCGCCAACGCCGTCATCCTGACCCGCGTTATGCGCTACAACGCCGCCGAGGCTCCCGTCAAGATGGGTACCTTCTCCCAGTATCCTTACCCCAACGCGCTGCACAACTACGCCGAGATGGCCAAGTACTGCGGCATCGAGGGCAAGGACGACAAGGAGGTCTTCGAGAACTTCATCACGAAGCTCGAGGAACTCAAGGACTTCATCGGTGTCAAGAAGACCATCGCCGACTACGGTGTTGACGAGCAGTACTTCCTCGACACCCTCGACGAGATGACCGAGCAGGCATTCAACGACCAGTGCACCGGCGCAAACCCGCGCTACCCGCTCATGAGCGAGATCAAGGAGCTCTACCTGGACGCCTACTACGGCCGCGAGCCTCAGGACTACGCCGTCTGCTAGTTTTAGCACGGTTTTTAACGGCGGGGGTGCACGGGTGTTTCACACACCCCCGCCGTCGCTTCTATCGCATCGTTGAAAGGATGCAACCATGCTGCTACCCGATTCCAAGACCGAGCTCGTCCGCCGTGGCAACAAGGTCGTTTACGACCTGGGCGACAAGATCGTCAAGGTCTTTAACGAGACCAAGCCTGTCTCCGACGTGTTCAACGAGGCTTTGAATCTTGCCCGCATCAATGAGTGCGGCATCCGCAGCCCCAAGGCTCTCGAGGTTTCCCAGCTCGAGAACGCCAACGGCTGGGCGCTCGTGACCGAGAAGGTTCCGGGCACCACCCTTGCCGAGAAGATGACTGCCGAGCCCCAGCGCTTTGGTGAGTATCTCGAGATGTTCGTCGACCTCCAGATCGAGATCCACGGCTACACCTCCCCGCTGCTCAACCGTCAGCGCGACAAGTTCGCCCGCATGATCGACAGCCTTGATCAGCTCAATGCCACCACGCGCTACAACCTTCAGGAGCGTCTGGACGGAATGACCAAGGAGTTCAAGGTCTGCCACGGCGACTTCAACCCCTCCAACGTCATCGTCGGCGACGACGGCCAGCTCTATGTGTGCGACTGGGCACACGCCACCCAGGGCTCCCCTGCTGCCGACGTTGCCACCACCTACCTGCTCTTCGCCCTCAACAGCAAGGATCAGGCTGAGGCCTACCTGGAGCTCTACTGCGACCGCGCCGACATGCCCATGCAGGTCGTGCGTCAGTGGACGAGCATCGTCGCCGCTTCCGAGCTCGCTCGTAAGCGCAACGTGAACGATGAGTTCCTGAAGAACTGGATCGACGTCGTCGATTATCAGTAATATCTGAGCGATTTATTTCGCATCGGAGGCACAAAGGGAAACCCCACAGCTCGAATGGGCTGTGGGGTTTTCCTTTTAGATATCGAGGATGCCACAAGATAAAAGGACGGCCCCACATCTCCCCGATCTGGAGAAATGCGGGGCCGTCCCGTATATCGAACTACAAGCGAAATCGTCGATTAACGGCGGGCCGCCTTAACAAGCTCAGCAACCTTGGCGACGACCTCGTCGATCGCCACGTCCTCACGCTCGCCCGTGGCACGGTCCTTGAGCTCCACAGTACCATTCTTGAGGCCACGCTTACCCAGAACGACCTGATACGGGAAGCCCATGAGGTCGTTATCGGCAAACTTAAAGCCGGGACGCTCGTCACGGTCATCGACGACAACCTCGATACCCTCGGCGCACAGGCCCTCGACGATTTGGTCGCAAACGTTAGCGCACTCCTCCTTCTTGGGATCGAGCGGAATCACCGCGACCTCGTACGGGGCAACGGAGACCGGCCAGACGATGCCGTGTTCGTCGTTGTGCTGCTCCACGACGGCAGCAAGCGAGCGGGACACACCAACGCCGTAGCAACCCATGATGAGCGGCTTCTCCTTGCCGTCCTCGTCCATAAAGGTGGCACCCATGGCCTCGGAGTACTTGGTGCCCAGCTGGAACACCTGAGAGACCTCGATGCCGCGGGCAGCAGAGAGCGGCTTGCCGCAGTGCGGGCAGGGATCGCCGGCAACGACGGTGACCAGATCTGCCCACTCATCGACGGTAAAGTCGCGCTCGGGGCAGGCACCGGTAAAGTGATAATCGACCTCGTTGGCACCGCAGGCCCACTGCTTGGACTCGCGCAGGCTCTCGTCGCACACCAGACGGATGCCCTCGGGCAAGTTAACCGGTCCGATAAAGCCCTTGTGCAGACCGTAGGTCTGGAGCTCCTCGTCGGTCATCATGCGATAGCCCTTGCCAAAGACATGCTCTGCCTTGCAATCGTTGAGCTCGTGGTCACCCGGGACAATGGCCACGACGGGCTTGCCCTCGGCGTCGATGAGTGCCAGAGACTTGCGCGTACCGTTCTCGGGGAAGCCAAAGAACTTGGCGACGGCCTCAATGGTACCCATACCCGGAGTCTCGACCTTGGTGAGCGTGCCGTCGCCGGGGCCCTCGGTCACAACGACCTTGGTGCTTGCCGCCTCGTCATCGGCAGCAAAGCCGCAATCGTCGCAGTAGACGAGCGAGGCCTCGCCGGCGTCAGCCAGAGCCATGTACTCGACGGAGGTGTCGCCGCCGATCTCGCCGGAGTCGGCGACAACGGGCAGAGCCTTGATGTAGCAGCGCTCGCAGATGTTGGCGTAGGCCTGCTTCATCTTGTCATACTCCTCCTGCAGGCTCTCCTGCGTGGCAGAGAAGCTGTAGGCGTCCTTCATGATGAACTCGCGGCCGCGCATCAGGCCAAAGCGGGGACGGAACTCATCGCGGAACTTGTCCTGAATGTGGTACAGATTGACAGGCAGCTGCTTGTAGGAACGCAGCTCATTGCGCACCAGGGCCGTGACGGTCTCCTCGTGGGTGGGGCCCAGCACGAACTCGCGACCATGACGGTCGTCAAAGCGCACAAGCTCCTTGCCATAGGCATCGATACGGCCGGACTCACGCCACAGCTCGGCGTCGACCATAATGGGCATCATGAGCTCCTGAGCGCCCGCAGCGTCCATCTCGTCGCGCACGATGTTCTCGATCTTGCGAATCGAGCGCCAAGCAAGCGGCAGGTAGGAATACAGGCCGGCGGCCTCCTTGCGGATCATGCCGGCACGGAGCAGCAGGCGGTGACTGGCGAGCTCGGCGTCCGCCGGATCCTCTTTAAGCGTCGGCGCATAGAGCTTAGACATATACATTGCTCGGGTCATTTATTTCTCCTCAATAAGCTTGTCGACCTCGGCCATCAGCGCGTCGACAATTTGATCCTCAGCTACTTTACCAATGATCTGGCCATGCGAAAAGAGCAGGCCCTGACCACGTCCGCAGGCAACACCCAGGTCGGCGTCAGATGCCTCTCCGGGGCCGTTGACCGCACATCCCATCACGGCGATCGAAAGCGGCGCGGAATAGTTCTTAAGCCGCTCGGTGACCTCCTCGGCGATGGGAATAAGGTTAACCTGGCAGCGGGCGCACGTGGGGCACGAGACAATCTCGGGACCACGGCGACGCAGGCCCAGCGACTGTAGAATTCCCCAGGCGACCGGCGGCTCCTCAACCGGATCGGCCGTGAGCGACACACGCATGGTGTCGCCGATGCCTTCGGAAAGCAAGATACCCAAGCCTACAGAGCTCTTGATG
Organism: Collinsella sp. AM43-1; assembly: GCF_003467925.1. Lineage (NCBI taxonomy): Bacteria > Bacillati > Actinomycetota > Coriobacteriia > Coriobacteriales > Coriobacteriaceae > Collinsella > Collinsella sp. AM43-1. The sequence continues at coordinate 70,358 of NZ_QSFR01000006.1, forward strand.
GTGCCCTGAAGCTTGGTCCCCGCCTCCGTCACGCCCAGGTGGAGCGGAACATGCGGTATCTCGCGCGACAGGGCGCGATAGGTATCAAGCGTCGTCTGTACGCTATGGGCCTTGGCCGAAAGCACAATGTTCGTAAAGCCGCGATCCTCAAAGTGCTTGACGAAGCGCTCGCTCGACATCACGAGCTTTTCGGGCTGCGTGAGGTCGTCGCGCTCGGCAATATCTTGCTCAAGCGAGCCCGCGTTCACGCCAATGCGAATCGCGCAGCCCGCGGCACCCGCGGCATCGATGACAGCGTCAACCTTGGCCCAATCGCCGATATTGCCGGGGTTGATGCGCAGCTTAGAGGCACCAGCCTCGACAGCGCCAATGGCAAGCTTATGGTTAAAATGGATATCGGCGACGATTGGCACCGGAGACTCGGCACAAATCGTGCGAAAGCCCTCGAGCGCAGCCTCGGTAGGCACGCTCACGCGCACGATATCGCAGCCAGCCTGCGCCAACGCGCACACTTGCGCAAGCGTTGCCTGGGCATCAGCAGTATCGGTGCAGGTCATAGACTGAACCACGACCGGAGCGCCACCACCGATCTGCACGCCGCCCACATGCACGGGGCGCGTCAACTCGCGAGGCAAAGGATGGGATAAAGACAATCCAAACACTCCCCTACAGAATAAAACGAAGGATGTCGGAACGAAGCATATAGACAAACAGCAGTGCAAAGAGCGCGATGCCGACATAGCTGACGATTGTCTGCACTTTGAGCGGCAGCTCGCGGCCCGCAATCTTTTGAATGATCTCAATAAGCAGCTTGCCCCCATCGAGTGGTGGGATGGGCAGCAGGTTCATAAAGCCAAGCGAGAACGAAATGAGGGCGGCAAAGGAAAGGAACGTGGCAGGGCCGGCAGCAGCGGCCTGTGAGGACATAACGCTAATACCCACGATCGAAGAAGACTGATCGAGAATCTCCATCGTATGCTGCGGCTGGAGCAGGCGCAGCACGCCATCCGCTGTCTGCACGACATAGGAGAACGACAGGCGAGCCGACGTGATGGGGTCTAAACGGACCACCTGCGTAGAGGCATACACACCCAGGCGCTCGTCCTCTTTGAGCGCAACCGTGGTCGAATGCTGCTTGCCGTCACGCTCGTACTCGATGGCGATATCGTCCTTACCGGCAGCCTTGCCGATGGCATCGTAGACATCCATCCAAGTGGAACATGAGGCACCGTCAACCGAAAGGATCGCGTCACCGCCCTCGATACCCGCCTTGGCGGCAATAGACCCCTCGTCAACCTGACCGATCACGTTGGTATCCATCGGCACGGTGACACCCGCAATGGAATAGATGCTCATAAGGAGCAAAAAACCCGTCAAGATATTGACGATAATGCCCGCGAGCAGCATAAAGGCGCGCTTGAGAAAGCCTTGGCCAAGATAGGTGTGCGAGCGCTCTTGCGCAAGGAACTCGGCCTCGCCGCACGGCAGCTCCCACACATCGCCCTCGGCAGTCGCATGTTCGCGATCGAAACGGCGACCATCAAAGGTGGTATAGCCTGCCTTGTCTCGCGGCAACGTCTGATATTTGGTGGGATAGTAGCTCGGCGAGGGCTTCTCCCCTTCCTCATACCAGGGCGCGATGGAGCCCCAGCCCAGCAAAAGGGCGCATGCCTCGAGCACATCCTCCTCGGAAAGCTCGAGCTCGACAGCAAGGTCGGCCACGGTCACGCGACCATGACGATAGATAGCCGCGAGCACGCGGTCGGCGCACGAAACATCGGTCGGATCCATACCGCAGATGGCAGCGTAGCCACCCAGCAGCAGCGGGGTCACGCCAAACTTGGTTCCAATGCGACGCGACGTGTAATGGATGTCAAAGCGGCACGGCAGACCCAAAAAGAACTCGGTCACACGGACGCCGCAGGCACGCGCCGCCAAAAAGTGGCCACCCTCGTGCAAAAACACGAGGACGGAAAGCATCAGCAGGCCCCAAAAGACCGATGAGAGAACGCTCAGAACAGTATCCATAAAACGAAAAAGCAATCCTTATGGGTTAGGAACGGGTTGCGGCGAGCACCTGCGCAGCCTTTTCACGCGCCCACGCATCGATGTCGCGAAGCTGCTCAAACGAATCGACCACCTGCATATCGTGGGCGTCCATGCAGGATTCCACAATGCAATCGATATCGGTAAAGCTGCAGCCATCGTGCAGGAAGGCATCGACGGCGACCTCGTTGGCGGCATTGAGCACGCACGGCATGGTGCCACCCGTCTTGCCGGCACGCTCGGCCAGTGCCAGACAGCGGAAGGTATCCATGTCGGCAGCATCAAACGTGAGCTGCCCCAGCTCGCGGAAATCGATACGAGGCGCCGGAGTATCCCAACGCTCGGGATACGAGAACGCGAACTGGATGGGAATACGCATGTCGGATGCACCGAGATGCGCCATCACGGAGCCGTCGGCGAACTCGACCATAGAGTGAATCTTGGACTGACGCTGCACGACCACGTTAATGAAATCGAGGTCGCAGTTAAACAGATGCATGGCCTCAATGCGCTCCAGGCCCTTGTTCATGAGGGTGGCGGAGTCAATGGTGATCTTGGCACCCATGGCCCACGTGGGATGCGCGAGGGCATCGGCACGCGTCACGCGATCGAGCTCGTCGCGCGTGCGGCCAAAGAACGGACCGCCCGAGCAGGTGAGCCAAATGCAGTGGGCCTCGCGCGGGTTCTCCCCCAGATAGCACTGGTAGATGGCGGAATGCTCAGAGTCGACCGGAATAAGCTGGCCCGGTTGCGCCAACGGCATAAGCAAGTCGCCACCGACGACGAGGGACTCCTTGTTGGCAAGGGCAAGGCGCTTATTCGAGGTCAAGGCCGCATGGCTCGCCTCGAGACCGGCGGCGCCCACAATAGCGACGAGCACGCAGTCGACATCGTCGCGACGCGCGAGCTCGCAAACCGCCTGCGCGCCAACGCCGAGCTGTGTGCCCTCGGGCAACTCCTGCAGCACGGCGTCATCGCCATGAGCGACATCGGCAACGGCAACCGCCGGAACCGAGAACTCGCGGGCAGCGGCAACGAGCTCCGAGGTGCTGGAATTAACGGACAGCGCCGTCACCTGCAGGCGATCGGCATGCTGGCGGCACACATCGAGCGCCTGGGTGCCGATAGAGCCCGTACAACCCAGGATGGCAACGCGAAGGCGTCCATCGGGACCATACGTCGTCTGGAAGGACATTACAGCACGCCTCCGATCATCAGCAACAGCTGTGCGGTGATGCAACCGAAGATAAGCGAATCGCTACGATCGAGCATTCCGCCGTGGCCCGGGATAAGGTTGCCGGAATCCTTGACGCCCACACCGCGCTTGATGCGCGACTCGATAAGGTCGCCGATAACGCCCAGAATGGACACGACCACGCCGCACAGCAGCGCATAGGGCAGGCTGAGCTTGTAGAAGTGCGTCGCCCACAGGATGAGCCAAATCAAAACCGAGCCCAAGATGCCGCCGGCAAACCCCTCCCAGCTCTTTTTGGGGGAGATCTTGGGAACCATCTTGTGCTTGCCGATACGGCTGCCCACGATGTAGGCAAACGAATCGGAGACCCAAAGGGACGCGCAAACGCCCACTGAAAGCAGGGCGCCGGCAAAACCGGGCACGGCATCGCGCAGCAGCACGATAGCCGACAGCATAAAGCCAGTGTAGATGGGACCCATGAGCGTCACGGCCACATCAGAGATGCGGGTACGCGGCGACCAGACATACCAAATGCCCACAGCGAGCATCAAGGCAAAAAGCAGGGCATTCAGCAACATCGAATCGCCCAACGCCGACAGCGGAAAGAGTACGGCGGCAGCGATACCCATGCGCTCGTTAGCCATCTTGCCATCGAGCCTTGTCATACGGAAAAACTCATAGCAGCACAGACCGCTCATGACAGAAACAAAGATGGCCGTGGGCACGATACCCAAAACCAGGCACAGGATAAAGACAACGGCGTAGACGATACCGGCGGCGGCACGGGTAATAAAGCCCGCCAGCCACGAACCGGTGCCGCTCTTCGCTGCAGGTGCTCCCGCAGTGGCAGCCTTGCGCGCAGGCGCCGCGGAAACTGGCGTCTTGGGAGCAGATGCCTTGGGACGATCGGACACGATTAAGCCTCCTCGGTCTTGCTCAGTCCACCAAACCTACGGTCACGGCCCTGATAGGCCAAAATGGCGTCGACAAGGCCCCAACGATCAAAGTCGGGCCAATAGGTATCGGTGACGTAGAATTCGGAATAAGCCACCTGCCACAGCAGATAGTTCGAAAGGCGCAGCTCACCAGAGGTGCGAATCACAAGTTCGGGATCGGGAAGACCGGCGGTATAGAGGTGGGAAGCCACCATGTCGTCATCAATTGCGGCAGGATCGATCTTACCGGCGGCAGCGTCGGATGCGATCTGACGGACAGCGCGGGTAATCTCGGCACGCGCGCCGTAGTTGACGGCAAGCGCCAGCGTCATACCGGTGTGATCGGCGCACTCGGCAAGACCGCGCTCAAAAACGTCGCGAGTCTTCTTGGGCAGCGCGGAAATGTCACCCAAAAAGACTACGCGCACATTTTCGCGCTTCAGAAGCGGCAGCTCGTCGATAAACGTCTTTGCAAACAGGTGCATCAGAACGTTGACTTCGTGCTGCGGTCGATTCCAGTTTTCGGTCGAAAATGCATAGGCCGAAAGCACGTCGACGCCCAGGCGCACGCAGGCGGTAATGATCTCGCGCAGCGAGACGATACCCGCCTTGTGGCCCTCGGTGCGTGCAAGACCGCGCGACGTGGCCCAACGACCGTTGCCGTCCATGATGCACGAGATATGGTGCGGAATGCTATTGAGGTCAAGGTCGGAAAAACCGACGCCCGCAGGGGCGTCGGCAAAGTACTCGACCAGTTTATGCTCGTCGTATTGCACCTTAGATCTCCATGACCTCGGCTTCTTTTTCCTTCAGAAGCTCCTCGACCTTGGCGACATACTCATCGGTATGCTTCTGGACCTTGGCCTGCTCGCGACGTACATCGTCCTCGGTGAGCTCCTCATCGCGCTCGAGCTTGTTGTTGAAGTCGCGACGGATGTTACGGATAGACACCTTGGCCTGCTCGGCGTACTCGCGGCACTCCTTGACGAGCTCGCGACGGCGCTCCTCGGTGGGAGCCGGGAACGGCAGACGAACGACGGTGCCATCGGAGTTGGGGGTAATACCCAGATCGGAAGCGCCGATGGCCTTGACGATAGCGTTGATGAGCGCCTTATCCCACGGCTCGATGAGCAGCATGTGAGCCTCGGGGGTCTTGACGGCGGCAACCTGCGTGACCGGCGTGGGAACACCGTAATAATCGACGGTGATGTCGGATAGAATGTTAGCGTTGGCGCGGCCGGTACGGACCTTGGAGAAGTTATGCTTGAGGGACTCGAGCGACTTGTCCATATGGGCGGTGATGTTCTCTGCCATGCTTAATCCTCCTGATAGACGAGCGTGCCGACGGGCTCACCCGAAAGCGCGCGCTTGACGGTGTCCTCGCCATCGATGTTGAGGACCAAAATCGGCATACGGTTATCCTGGCACAGTGCCGTAGCCGTGGAATCCATAACCTGCAGACCGCGGACGAGAACCTCGTGGTAGGTGATCTTGTCAAAGCGGACGGCATCGGCGCACTTGACGGGATCCTTGTCGTAGATGCCGTCAACCTTGGTGGCTTTAATCAGAATCTCGGCGCCGATCTCGCACGCACGAAGAGCCGCGGCGGTGTCGGTCGTAAAGTACGGATTGCCCGAACCGGCGGCAAAAATAACGACGTTGCCCTTGGAAAGGTGATTGATGGCGCGACGGCGAATATAGGGCTCGCAGATCTCGTTCATCTGGATAGCGCTCATCACGCGGCAGGGAACATCGTTATGCTCGAAGGCATCCTGCAGGGCGAGCGCGTTCATAACGGTTGCCAGCATGCCCATGTAGTCGGCCTGAGCACGCTCCATGCCACCGGCAGCGCCTGCCATGCCGCGGAAAATATTGCCGCCGCCGACAACGACGCCGACCTCATGGCCAACGGCGAGCAGCTCCTTGACCTGTTTGGCAAGATGGTCGGTAACCTTGGGGTCGATGCCATATTGGCCGTCGCCCATCAGTGCTTCGCCGGAAAGCTTCAGAAGCACGCGTTTATATCGGATGTCGGACAAAGCGATCCTCCTTTAGATTGAACTCTCAACATTCTATCAAAGGCTCTAAGAAGAGCCATGAAAAAGCAGGCTGTGAGTAAAACCCACAGCCTGCTCATTACCAGCTACAAGAGCTTATTTACTCGCCACGGACCAGACGGTCAAAGGCAACGACGGTAATGGTGTCGCCGAGCTCCTTGGAGACCTGCTCAGCGTACTTCTTGATGGTGAGGGAGCTGTCCTTGATGAACTCCTGCTCGGTGAGCACAGACTGCTTGTAGAACTTCTCCAGACGGCCGACAGCCATCTTCTCCTGGATGGCCTCGGGCTTGCCGGACTCGGCAGCCTGAGCCATGTAGATCTGCTTCTCGTGCTCGACGGTCTCGGCCGGAACCTGATCGCGGGTGGCGCAGATCGGGGCGACGGCGGCAACCTGAAGGGCAACGTCGTGAGCGAAGGTCTTGAAGGACTCAGCCTGAGCGGTCTCGGCCTTCTCGAAGGCGAACTCGACGAGGACGCCGATCTTACCACCCATGTGGATGTAAGAAGCGAGCGCGCCGTTCTCGGCCTTGCGGGCGGCGAAACGGGAGATCTTCATGTTCTCGCCCATGATGTGAATCATCTCGGTGAGCTCGGAGGAAACGGTCTCCTCGCCCATCGGCTTCTCGAGCAGGGCGTCGACGTCAGCAGGCTCGGTGGTAGCGACAACCTCGGCGACCTTGGAAGCAAAGCCGGTGAACTTGGCGTTGGAGCCAACGAAGTCGGTCTCGCAGGAGAGCTCGAGCAGAGCGCCGGTCTTGCCATCCTCGGAGACGAACGCGGCGACAGCGCCCTCGTTGGTCTCACGGCCAGCCTTCTTGGCAGCCTTGGCAAGGCCGTTCTTACGCAGAACGTCGACAGCGGCGTCCATGTCGCCGTCAGCCTCGACGAGAGCCTTCTTGCACTCCATCATCGGGGAGTCGGTCATCTCGCGGAGCTGCTTGACCATAGCGGCGGTAATCTGGGCCATTGTGGTTCCTTTCAAAGAGATGAAAAAGAATTAACTAAGACTGATTTACTCGGCCTTGGGCTCAGCGGCCATCTCGGCCTCGGAGACCTGCTCCTTGCCGGAGCCAGCGAGGCAGGCGTCAGCCATGAGCTCGCACATAAGGGTGACAGCGGAGATAGCGTCATCGTTGCAGGGGATGCCGTACTCGACCTCGTCGGGATCGGAGTTGGTGTCGATCAGAGCGACGACGGGGATGTTCAGGCGCTGGGCCTCCTTGATGGCGTTCTCCTCGCGCTTGGTGTCGATGACGAAGAGAGCCTGAGGCAGGCCCTTCATGTCGCGGGCGCCACCGAGGTTGGTCTGGAGCTTGGTGAGCTCCTTACCGAGAACAGCCTGCTCCTTCTTGGGCAGAACAGCCATGCGGCCGTCCTCGACCATGGCCTCGAGCTCCTCCATGCGGTTGATGCGAGAGCGGATGGTGACGAAGTTGGTCAGCATGCCGCCGAGCCAACGCTGGTTGATGTAGGGCATGTTGGCGCGCTCAGCAGCGTTCTTGACGGCCTCCTGAGCCTGCTTCTTGGTGCCGACGAACAGCACGTTGCCACCCTTGGCGACGTTCTTGACGAAGGTGTAGGCCTGGTCGGCGTCGAGGATGGTCTGCTTGAGGTCGAGGATGTAGATGCCGTTGCGCTCACCGAAGATGAACGGCTTCATCTTGGGGTTCCAGCGACGGGTCTGGTGACCGAAGTGGCAGCCGGCCTCGAGCAGGGTGCGGATATTAATCTTGGTAGCCATGTTAAACCTCCTGTGGTTTGCCTCCGCGCGGGGTCATCCTCCAAAACCAACCCGGACATGTGCTACCAAAGCCCGGGCACCACGGTATGAAGTAGCCGCGCGTGCGTGATAAAAACATGTTGCCGTGAAGCAACCCGATGAATGATAGCAGGAATGCTTCTTCCTGCCAACCCGCAATCAAAACCACACACCTGAGTGCGGCGCGGGACGTCCCAGCCACTATTCGCCTCGGGGATGGGCTTGAGCCACGGCACGTTTGAGCCGATCGGGCGTGAGATGCGTGTAGATCTGCGTCGTGGACAGGCTCGCATGACCCAGCAGCTCTTGAACCGAGCGCAGGTCCGCGCCGCCCTCGAGCAAGTCGGTCGCAAAGGTATGGCGCATCGCATGCGGGGCGATGTCGGCCGGAATGCCGGCGAGCGTCGCCAGCATATGAAACCGCCGCCTGAGCATGGCGGCACTCATGCGATTACCGCGCGCCGATATAAGCAGCGGATGCGGCCCGGTAGCGGGGTCACGACGCTTTGCCTGAGCGAGCAACTCCGGCCTCCCCTCCTCAATATAGAGACGCGTCGCCTCGAGCGCACGACGATACAGAGGGACGATACGTTCTTTGCTCCCCTTGCCCCACAGGCGCAGCGTGCGTTCGGACCACGCAATGGACTCCACATTGAGTGCTGCGAGCTCAGAGATACGGGCGCCCGAGGCATAGAGCAGCTCGAGCATCGCCGCATCGCGCAGTCCCGCGGGTGTTGAGGTATCAGGCGTCTTGAGCAGCGCCTCCACCTGATGGGTCGTCAGCACACCGGGTAGATCGCGCGGGAGCTTGGGCGAGGAAATTGCCGAGACCACATCGCCCTCCACGACCCCCTCGGCAGCCATCCACCGATAGAGCGAGCGAATGGCAGACAGGTGTGCCGCAAGCGTTCGGGGAGTCACCTGCTCACGCGAAAGCTCGGCAAGATAGCGACGAATGGTGCGCACGTCGGCAGCGAAAGAATCTATATTCTCACGCTCGCACCAGGCAGCAAAGCGCTCCAGCCTCGAGCCATAGGCCGTCACCGTGTTGGGAGAAAGTCCCTCGACGCGTGAGATATAGGCAATAAACGAGTCGACGGTGTCGTACAGGTCAAAGGCTATGACCGGTCACCTCCAAACAGATCGGGGCGAGTGGCCAGATAGGCATCAAGGGCCTCGAGCGCACGGTCCGCATAGGCCTGGTAGCGGTCGCGCTTGCTGCGGCGCTTACCATCCTCGAGTGGCGGCACCAGGCCAAAGTTGACATGCATAGGCTGATAGCCCACCGTGGCCGGATCGGTAGCATAGCCCACGAGCGCGCCCAAAGCACCCACGCGCGGCAGCTCGACGCCCGCGGCACCGATAGCCTCGGCATAGGTGTTGAGTGCCGCGAGCAGACCTGTCGCCACGGCTTCCATGTACCCCTCGGTGCCGGTGATCTGACCGGCCAGGCGCACGCCGGTACCAGGCACGGCAAAGGTGCCATCGAGCACGTGCGGCGCATCGACAAAGGTATTGCGGTGCATGACACCGTAGCGGAAGAACTCGGCGTTCTCCAGACCCGGCACCATATGGAAGACGCGCTTCTGCTCGCCAAAGGTCAGGTTGGTCTGGAAGCCCACCAGGTTATAGGCGGTCTTCTCCTTGTTCTCGGCACGCAGCTGAATCGCCGCCCAGGGACGACGACCGGTTCGCGGGTCGGTGAGGCCGACGGGCTTCATGGCGCCAAAGCGAATGGCGTCCTTGCCGGTGCGCGCAACTTCCTCGGCAGGCTGGCAGGCCTGGAACAGATCGCCGCCCTCAAAGTCCTTGAGCACCACGCGGTCGGCCGTGGTAAGCGCCTCGATAAAGGCCTCGTACTCTTCCTTGTTGAGCGGAGCGTTGAGATAGTCGCCGCTCCCCTGCTCCTCGTAGCGCGACTGCGAGAACAGCACGTCCATATCGAGCGTGGAGGCATCGACGATCGGCGCCGCGGCATCGAAGAACGCAAGGGCGTCGCCACCGACGAGCTTCACGACCTCTTCGCTCAACGCCGGCGAGCACAAGGGGCCGGCGGCAATGACCACGTGACCTTCGGGAATCTGCGTGACCTCGCCGTGAACGATCTCGATATTGGGACGGGCGGCAACCTCGTCCTCGACAAGCTCGGAAAACTTGACGCGGTCGACCGCCAAGGCGCCACCGGCGGGAACAGCCGCGCGATGGGCGCAATCGAGCAGGACCGAACCCATGCGCTCAAGCTCGGCCTTCAGCAAACCAGCCGCGGAATCCGGACGGGTCGACTTAAACGAATTGGAGCAGACGAGCTCTGCCAGGTGATCGGTATGGTGGGCCGGGGAGCTCACCTGGGGGCGCATCTCGCACAGCTTTACGGCAAACCCGCGATCTGCCAGCTGGATCGCGCACTCCGATCCCGCCAGACCGCCACCGATAACCGTCACCTGATCGAACTGCATCTGCAAACACCTTTCTAATTGACACGTTTTCCATTGTGACCGAAGGGCGTCTGGGCGTGAAGGGCAAACTTGGAGGGCGCATACCTTCCATCCATCATGCGCTCGATAAGGCCCTCGAGCTCAAGCGAACCCAGGAGCTTAAGTACGCCGACGGCATCAAGCGAGACGAGCGCCGCAATGTCATCGACCTTGAGCGGAGAGGCGATGAGCGCATGCATCACGGTCTGCTGCGTTGGATCCAGGTCGGCAATGCCGGGAGCATCGGGGCGCGAGTAGCGCAGGGTGCCGTAGATGCGTGAGATAGCCATCTCGATAGATTCCTCGTCGATGATGCAGCAGGCACCGTTCGCAATGAGGTAATTCGTGCCACGCGACTCGGGCGATAGGATCGACCCCGGCACGGCAAGAAGTTCGCGCCCCAAATCCATAGCAGCCTCGGCTGTAGAAAACGTCCCGGAAGGCATACCCGCCTCGGATACAAAGAGGGCTTGCGAAAGGGCCGCGATCACGCGATTGCGGCGCGGAAAGGCAAACTTGCGCGGACCCATGCCCCACGGAGAGATCGACACGATCGCGCCGCCCGTATCGAGCGTGCGAGTAATAAGCCCCGCGCTCGAACGCGGGTAAACCACGTCGGCGCCCGTCCCTAGCACCACGACGTGTTTGCCGCCGGCGTTGACCGCAGCCCAACCCGAGGCCTGGTCACAACCGACCGCGCCGCCCGAAACAACCGTCACTCCCGCCTCGACCGCCACCTTTGCCGCAAGCTCTGCCACGGCAAGACCATACGGAGAGGCCTTGCGCGCGCCGATGATGGAGAGCGCAGGCGTCGAAAGCACCTCGGGGTTGCCGCGCACAAAGAGCGTCTGGGGTACATCAGATAGCTCCAAAACGGACTCTGGATACAACGCGTCACCTGGATGCAGTTCGAAGGTCCCCTCGGCCATCATTGGTCCCTCCTTCCCTGGTACATCGCCGCCTCGAGCACGTGATCCTGCGTCACCTGCTCGCTCTCGGCGACATCGGCGATGGTACGTGCGATACGCACCAGGCGCACGATGCCGCGGCCCGTGAGATGCGTGCGCTTCGACAGGCCGAGCACACACTTCTCCGCCGCATCATCGAGCTCAAAGGTCGAAACGACGCCGTCAATGGACCGCGTCTCGTCATCCTCGACCTCGGCATCCGCATCGTCCATACGGGACTCGCGCCAGGCGCGAAAGGCGCGACCGCGCACAACGTAGTCACGCAACTCGGCCGACGACATACCCTCCGCACCCTCGATAATCACTTGGGGGTCGGGACGGGTCACATCGATCATCATGTCGATACGGTCGGCTAAAGGACCGCGCAGCTTTGCCCGATAGCGCTCCACCATCGATGCCGAGCAGCGGCATGGCACCTCGCGATCGCCCAAAAAGCCGCAGGGGCAGGGATTGCTCGCGGCCAGCAGCTGAAAGCGCGACGGGAAGGTAAAGGCCCCGTCGACGCGTACGATCCTCACATAGCCGCGTTCGATGGGCTGACGCAGCGTCTGCAGCACACCCGTGGGAAACTCGGCAAGCTCGTCCAAAAAGAGCACGCCGCCATGAGCCAGGCTGATCTCACCCGGATGCACCGGGCGTCCTCCGCCAATGAGACCCGCCGTTGAAATACTGTGATGGGGGCTTCGAAACGGCCGATGACCTGCCAATAAGCCATCGATGTTCTCGCCCAAGACCGAATGGATGCACAGCGCCTCCTGCTGATCCTCAATGGAAAGCTCGGGCAGGATGCCGGTCATACGGCGCGCAAGCATCGTCTTGCCCGATCCCGGGGACCCAATCATGAGCAAGCCGAGTTCTCCTGCCGCCGCAAGCGCCATGCCGCGTTTAGCGACTTCCTGCCCCAGTACGTCGGCATAGTCGAGCTCGGGCTCAAAGGTCGCCTCGACGCCCTCGGAATCCAGATAGTGCCGAGCCGCCTCGCCCATGCCAGGGGCAAGCTGAGACAAATGATCGATGAATCCACAATCCACGCCCGCGAGCGGCACATGCTGATCGGACCTGCCGGCGATAAAGGACAGCCCCATATCACGCGCCATTAGCTGAAACGCCACCTCGCCCTTGACGGGAAGCACCGTACCGTCCAAGCCGAGCTCGCCGGCGATAAGGCAGCGATCGAGGTTGTCACGGGGAATCTGCCCATCGGCCGCCAGAACCGCGATGGCGATGGGCAGATCAAAGCCGCTACCGGTCTTGCGAATATCGCCGGGCGCTAGGTTGACCGTAATGCCCGAGCGTGGGATCTCGAACCCGGCGGAGCGCATCGCGCAGCGAATACGACCGCGTGACTCCATCACCTCCATACTCGGAATGCCAAGCATTTGGATGCCCGGAACACCACCGGCAAGCGAGACCTCGACCGTGACGTGAATCGCCTCGACGCCACGGATGCAGGCCGCGTGAACGGCAAACGTCTCGAACGCCATCACGACACCTGCCAATCGAACGCGTTGTACTGATGCTCGATCTCAGCGATATGCCCGCCACGAATGGTGACACCCACGGCATCGAAGCGAATCGCCTTGAGCGGATAATGCTCCATGAGATAGCAACTTGCGATGCGGCGGTAGCGGCGTTGCTTTTGAGCGTCCACGGCCTCCTCGGGAAAGACCCGCGTGCTGCAATCCAGTGCAACGCGTCTGGTCTTGACCTCGGCCATCACCACGACATCGTCGAGCTCATCGAGCAGCACCAGATCGGCCTCGCCCTCGGTGCAACGATAACCCTGCTCCAGCAAGGTGTAGCCGCGCTCGTTAAAGTAGTCGATGGTGATCAGCTCGCCCAGCATGCCCAGCTCGCGGGGACTGAGTCCCTTGATAAACTCGGGCGTCATCGCCCCGCAGTCGAGCTCGCCGTTTTCCCAACGCTCCTTGAGCTGCTTCGTCTTGCTCTTTTTGCTTGCGGCACTCATGGGGTCTCCTTTCCCGCACGCTGCATTGCCCCGATGATGAGGGCACCTTTCATGCGGGTAAGTACCGGAAGCAAACCAAAAGCTGACCAAATGCCGTCAAAAAACGGGCCGTACGCAGCAATGGTGTTGCATACGGCCCGCTACCAGCAGGTTTATAAAACCCCTGAGGTCCCTGTCTCCACAATTGACCTAGAAAAGGCGCTCAGTCTGCAGAAAGTTTCCGCAAAAGCTCACGCGGTGCAGTGGACAAAGTCCATGTTTGCGAATGGCCTCGATGTGCTCGGGGCTTGCGTAGCCTTTCGATTCGGCCAAATGGTACTCGGGATACTCGGCATCGTACTCGACCATCATCTCATCACGCGTGACCTTGGCCATGATGGACGCCGCGGCGATACAGGCGATCTTGGCATCGCCCTTCACCACGTCGCGCTCGTTGGGAACGGCGCCCAAGGGGTTACCGTCCATAAGCACGCAATCGGGCTCGAGCCCCGTATCGGCCACGGCGCCCGCGACAGCGGCTCGAATGGCGCGGGCCATGCCCATCTCATCGATATCCTTAGGCGCGATATGGCAAAAACCAATTGCCGTCGCCACCTCGGCAATCTTCACTGAGAGCAACTCGCGGCGCGCCGGCGTGAGCTTTTTGGAATCGTTGATGCCCCAGACGCGCGGCTCCATAGGAAGGCAGACGGCGCATACCGTCAAAGGACCGGCCACCGATCCGCGACCCACCTCGTCGACACCAACGACTACCCCATCGCCGCCAAGCTCATGCATAAGCTCGTACATGTCATTGACGCGCTCGCGCTCGGCAAGTTCCTTGGCATGGCGCTTAAGAGCACGCTCGCAAGCCTTGATCACCTGCTGGCGCGGGTCCTCGCGATAATGCTCCACGAGGGCGGGGATCTCCTCAAACGTAGCGCTCGCCAACTCACCGGCAACCTGCGATGCCGAAACCGAGCTCGTCATATTGGCCATACCAGGCCCTCCTTGCATGCAAATCAGATAAAAAGAAGGGCCACCCGAAGGTGACCCTTGTGTCCAAACGAGTGGACAGACGCTGCGATCTTCTTAGCGCTTCTCGGGGATGCGAGCAGCCTTGCCCACCTTGTCGCGGAGGTAGTACAGCTTGGCGCGACGGACGCGACCATGACGGACGACCTCGAGCTTGGCGATCTTGGGGCTGTGAAGCGGGAAGGTACGCTCAACACCGACACCGAAGGACATCTTGCGGACGGTGAAGGTCTCGCGGGCACCGGCGCCGGCCATGCGGATGACGTCGCCCTGGAAGACCTGAATGCGCTCGCGGTCGCCTTCCTTAATGCGGTAGTGAACCTTGACGTTGTCGGCGACGCGAACCTGAGGAATGTCCTCGCGGATCTGCTGACGCTCGATTGCGCGGATGTAATCCATGTGCAATTCCTTACTCTTCTAGAGGTGCCGTACCACCTTGGCCGGCACGTAGTTGAACAAACGTATTCGAGTATACACGCGCGGGTTTCTGCTGCAAGAACATTTTTTCACGCAGACAAAAAGACAAAACCCGCACATGATAACCGCCCGTCTCACGAATGAGACGGGCGGCATGAAGGGGGCTACGCTAGGCGTCTAAACCCAAAACGTTAGGCGGAACGCTTGGCCTCGAGCTTGGCCTGAGCGGCAGCCAGGCGCGCGAGGGGCACGCGATAGGGCGAGCAGGACACGTAGTCCACGTCGGCCACGTTAAACAGGCCCTTGATGGACTTGGGGTCGCCGCCGTGTTCGCCGCACACGCCAAAGTGCATGTCGGGATTGGTGGCGCGGCCCTTCTCGACGGCCAAGCGCACGAGCTCCAGCACCGCCGCGTCGATGGTCTCGAAGGGGTTGTCTTTCAGGATCTTTTTATGCATGTACAGCGGGATGAACTTGGCCTCGGCGTCATCGCGCGAGAAGCCAAAGGTCGTCTGGGTGAGGTCGTTGGTGCCAAAGCAGAAGAAGTCGGCATGATGGGCGATCTCGTCAGCGACCATGCAGGCACGCGGCAGCTCGAGCATCGTGCCCACGGGAATATTGAGCTCGACGCCTTCCTCGGCGGAAACCTCGGCGATCACGCGCTCGATAACCTCGCGGGTCTGGACATGCTCGGCCGTGATGGAAACGAGCGGAACCATGATCTCGGGGCGCGGGTCGACACCCTCCTTGATAAGGCGGGCAGCGGCCGTGGCGACGGCGCGAACCTGCATGAGCGGCAGATCGCCAAAGACGACGGACAGGCGCACGCCGCGCAAGCCCAGCATGGGGTTGGACTCGACCATGCCGTCAATGCGACGCAGGCGGGCGCGCAGGGCAGTGAACTCCTCCTCGGGAGCGCCGGCGGCCTCCTTCTTGGTGATGGCGACCTCGAGCTCGCGAGGATTATCCAGGAACTCATGAAGCGGCGGATCGAGCAGGCGGACGACCACATCGCGACCGGACATGGTCTTGAACATCGCCAGGAAGTCCTCGGTCTGAACCTTGAGCAAGTCGGCCAGGGCCTGCTGCTTCACGGCCTCATCGTCAGACAGGATAAAGCTCTGGATGATGTTCTTGCGATCGCCCAGGAACATGTGCTCGGTGCGGCACAGACCGATGGCCTCGGCGCCAAACTCGAGCGCGAGCTCGGCATCCTCGGGGTTGTCGGCGTTGACGCGCACGTGGTTGGCGTGACCGTCGGTCTCGTCCAAACGGATCTCATCGGCCCAAGACAGGATGGTGTCCAGGTCGCCGGTGAGCTCTACAGAGACCAGGTCGACCGCGCCGTCGACGACGATACCCTGGGTGCCGTCGATGGAGATGACATCGCCCTCGCGCAGCACGCGGTCGCTGCCCTCGATGCGCACGACCTTCTCTGCCGCGTCAATGTGGAAGCGCTCAACGCCGCAAACGCAGGGCGTACCCATGCCGCGGGCGATAACGGCGGCATGGCTCGTCTTGCCACCGTGGCTGGTCAGGATGCCCTCGGCGGCGACCATGCCCTTCAGGTCGTCGGGGTTGGTCTCCCAGCGGACCAGAATGACCTTGTGGCCCTCGGCGGAACGCGCGACGGCGTCATCACTCGAGAACACGACCTCGCCCACGGCGGCACCAGGGCTGGCGTTAAGGCCGCTGGCCAGGGCCTCGTACTTCTTGGAGGCGTCGAACTGCGGGTGCAGGAGCTGGTCGAGCTGTGCGGGATCGATGCGGCTCACGGCCTCCTCGCGGGTGATGAGGCCCTCCTCGACCATCTCGATGGCGATGCGTAGGGCGGCGGTGGCGGTGCGCTTGCCCACGCGGGTCTGGAGCATCCAGAGCTTACCCTGCTCGATGGTGAACTCGATATCGCACATATCGCGGTAATGATCCTCGAGCGTCAGGAACACGCGCTCGAGCTCCTCGCCTGCGGACTCGAGGCCCGAGGTGGTCTTGAGGTCGGCGATGGGCTCGGTGTTTCGGATGCCGGCGACGACGTCCTCGCCCTGGGCATTCACCAAAAAGTCGCCATAGAACTCCTTGGTGCCGTCGGCCGGGTTGCGCGTAAAGGCGACGCCGGTCGCAGAGGTCTCGCCCTTGTTGCCAAAGGCCATGGCCTGGACGTTGACGGCGGTGCCGAGCTCGTCGGAAATGCCGTGCTGCTTGCGGTAGATGCAGGCGCGCTCGTTCATCCAGCTGCCAAAGACGGCCTGGATGGCAAGGCGCAGCTGGAGCTCCGGATCGTGCGGAAAAACGGGCTTACCGTCGGCGACCTCGAGCTCGGGATACAGGGTCGCCTCGACGTTCTCGGAGAAGATGCCCTTAAAGGTCTCGACGAGCTCCTGCAGGTCCTCGGCCGAAAGCTCGGAATCGACACGAACGCCGGCGACCAGGCGGGCCTGGGTCAGGGCGTTCTCGAATAGGTCGGCGTCGACGCCCATGACGACGTTGGAGAACATCTGGATAAAGCGACGGTAGCTGTCCCAGGCAAAGCGCGGGTTCTGCGTCTGGGCGATAAGGCCCTGGACGGAATCGTCGTTGAGGCCCAGGTTGAGGACCGTGTCCATCATGCCGGGCATGGAGAACGGAGCGCCCGAGCGAACCGACACGAGCAGCGGATCGGAGGCATCGCCGAGTTTCTTGCCGCAACGGGCCTCGAGGTCCGCCTCGGCGGCAACGATCTCATCGAGTGCGCCTTCGGGCCAGACGTTGCCGGCACCGGAGTACTCGACACAGGTCTGGCAGGTAATGGTAAAGCCACCGGGAACCGGCAGACCGATGCGGCTCATCTCGGCAAGGTTTGCGCCTTTGCCGCCAAGCACGAAGTTCATGGATTTGTCGCCCTCAGTGACACAGGTGCCCCGGGCGTCGGTTCCAAAACGGTAAACCCTCTTGCAATCGCTCACGATACTTCCCCTTCCATGCGCTTACGCGCACGACCGTGGTAACGAATCGACCCGCCGGATGCGGGCCGTGAGGGTACTATACGGCGGGCATTGAGCGGGCTTGCGCAGAGGGCGCGGGGGTTGGTAAACGTGATAAATATGGCGGTAAACGGTAGGTAAAGGTGGTTACCTTATGAAGATACCAATGCAAGATGCTTGCAGGTCAAATGCTAGTTTATTGCTAAATCGCTTTACCAATATCGTGCATTATTTTTAGGTAGTCTTTTAGAGACGGGCATTTTTAGCTACCCCAATAAGCTAGCTTTGCTGGGCTCGGCGGGCGGCGCGGCGGGCACGGGCTTCTTGGATTTCCTCCAAGTGACTAATGATCTCGGAGGCGCTCTCCTCGATCGCCTTACCGTCGGTACGCACAACAAAGCAGCCTAAGCGCTTCATGAGTGCACGGGCTTCCTCAAGCTCGCTGCGCACGCTCTCGGGCTCGGCATAGGAGCCGGCAACGGCACGGGCGTAGTCATCGCCCAAGCGGCTATCGCGAATCTCAGAAATAACGTCGACGGTCGAAATCAGGCCGAACAGGTGCATCGGGTCAACCTCGTAAATCGACTTGGGCGGCTCCATGCCATGGGCCAACGGAACATTGGCGACCTTGTAGCCCTGATAGGCTAAATACATCGACAGCGGCGTCTTGGATGTACGCGACACACCCAGCAGCACGATATCGGCACCCGACAGATCGTCGCAACCACGACCGTCATCGTGCTCAACGAAATACTCCATGGCCTCGATACGATGGAAATAGCGGTCATCGGTCTTGTGAATCACGCCCGCAACGCACTTGGGCGGCACACCGATGAGCGACGACAGCACGGCAAGCGTCGGGCCGATCAGGTCGACCGAACGGATATGCAGCATACCCAGGTAATCGAGCACGCGGGCGCGAAGCGCCGGATCGACAATGGTATGGAGCACGGCGACATCGCGATGGTCGGCATCGACGCGCGGCCCCACAAATGACTTGACCTGCTCCACGGAGGTCACCTTGGGCAGGCGCAAAACGCGAAAAGCCCCTTCATCAAATTGCCCGGACGCCGCAAGCACCACCTCACAAGCGGTATCGCCGAGCGAGTCGGAGATAACGATAACGGTGGGACGAGCGGTGACCGGGCAATCCATGCGGGGCTCCTTTTGCGCTTATGCGCAGGCTGGCTTACTTTTTGCGGGCAAGCTCACCGATGTTGGCGATGCCGGAGAAAACGGCCTCGAAGCGGTTGAGCAGCTTAAGGCGATTATCGCGAAGCTGCTCGTCCTTGTCCATGACCATAACCTCATCGAAGAAACGGTCGATGGGCGCGCGCAGGGCGGCGAGGGCGGCAAATGCGGCCGGGTAGTCCTCGGCAGCAAGGGCGGCATCGACGGCGGTCTGAGCAGCCTCGGAGGCGTCGGCGAGCGCAAGCTCGACCTCGCCCATCAGGCTGCGGTCATACTCCGCACCCAGCTCGGGCTTGGAGATATGCGCGGCGCGGGCATAGGCGGTCGCCAGGTTGTCGAACGTCTCAGCGTCGTTCTTGCGGGCCTCGTCGAGGGCGGCGCAGCGGGCGAAGAAGACGGACGGAGCGATGATGTGCACCGCGGAGACGGCGGCGACGGTATCGGCCGGAATCTTTTCGTCGCGGGCCATGCTCACCAGGCGGCCATGGAAGAAGTCACGAACCTGCTGGGCGACCTCGGCGGCGTCGAACTCAATGCCCTGCTCACTGTAGAGTTCGAGGGCAAAGTCGATGAGCGACGTGGGGTCGATCGGCAGACGGTCGCGCAGGATGTTGATAATGCCGATAGCGGCACGACGCAGCGCGTAGGGGTCGGAGGAGCCGGTCGGGGGCTCGCCGATGGCAAAGATACCGGCGATGGTATCGAGCTTGTCGGCGCAGGCCACGATGCAGCCAGCGGTGCCCTCGGGCAGCTCGTCACCGGCAAAACGGGGACGATAGTGATCGCGAATAGCATGGGCGACCTCGTCGTTCTCCCCCATCGCGGTCGCGTAATAACCGCCCATCACGCCCTGCTGGCTCGTGAACTCGACGACGGCGTTGGACACCAGGTCTGCCTTGCACAGATGCGCGGCGCGAGCAGCGTCGGCGGCAAGATGGGCGCCCAGGTGAGCCTCGCGGGCGATAGCGAGCGCGAGCTGCTCGATGCGCTCGGACTTGGCGAGCACGCTACCGAGCTTCTCCTGGAAGGCAACCTTGGACAGACGCTCACGGAACTCGTCGAGGGAGATCTTCAGGTCCTCCTCGTAGAAGAACTTAGCGTCGTCCAGACGGGCGCGCACGACGCGCTCGTTACCGTCGATCACTCGCTCGGCGTTCTCGGGCTTGCTGTTGGAGACGACCACGAACTCACGCGTCAGCTTGCCCTCGCCGTCATAGATCGGGAAGTAGCGCTGGTTGGTGAGCATGGACTCGCAGATAATCTCGTGCGGGACCTTGAGGAACTCCTCGTCGAAAGTACCGACGAGCACCGTCGGCCACTCGCAGAGGTTAATGACCTCCTCAAAGACCTTCTTGGGCGTATCGACATGGCAGCCGGGGCGAGCGGCCTCGACCTCGGCGATACCGGCGAGAATCGCCTCGCGACGGCGCTCGGCAGAAAGCACGCCGGCATCCTCGAGCACCTGCTCGTAAACAGCGGGGCTGGCGACCACATGGTCACCGGGGCCAAGCACGCGATGGCCACGCGTGGTGTTGCCACTCGTCACGTCGGCAAACGACACGGGCACAACATCCTCGCCCAGAAGGCAGCAGATCCAACGGACCGGACGAACAAAGGTCGCGTGCTCGTGGCCCCAGCGCTGAGAGCGGTAGTTGGGCCACTGCAGGCCGGCGATGGTCTTCTCGCACAGAGCGGTCAGAATCGGCGTAGCCGGTGCGGAAGGGATATTCTTCTCGGCAAAGACGTACTCACGGCCGTCGGTGTCCTCGCGACGGACCAGATCCTCGGCAGCCACACCGCACTTGCGGGCGAAGCCCTGGGCGGCCTTGGCGGCGTTACCGTCAGCGTCGAAGGCGATGTTGGCCGCAGGGCCACGCTTGACCTCGTGAACCTCATCGGTCGCGGTGGCGACGTCGGCAACGAGCGCAGCCAGGCGACGCGGGCTCGAGATCACGCGGACCTCGCCATGGGCCAGACCGGCCTCATCGAGGCCCTTGGCGATCATGGTGCCAAGCTGCTTGACGGCATTATTCAGCGGTGCAGAGGGCATTTCCTCCGTACCGATCTCAAACAGGAAATCCTTAGCGTCTGCCATGGCTTACGCCACCTCGCCTTCCTGGTCGGCATTCTCGTTGACTCCGGCGACCTCGGCCATGTAGGCCTCGCAGCACGCCTTGGCGACGGCGCGGACGCGCAGGATGTAGTTGGCACGCTCGACCGCGGACAGGGCGCCGCGGGCATCGAGCAGGTTGAAGGCGTGGCTGCACTTCATGACACAGTCGTACGCCGGCAACGGCAGCTTGCGCTCCAGGCAGGAATGGCACTCGGCCTCGTAGTCGTCAAACTTCTGACGCATCATCTCGACGTTGGCGACCTCAAAGTTATAGGCACTGAACTCGCGCTCGTTCTCGAGGAACACGTCGCCGTAGGTCATGGGCGTGCCGTCGGGCAGATAGCTCCACACCAGATCGTAGACCGAGTTGACGCCCTGAGCGTACATGGCGATACGCTCCAGGCCATAGGTGATCTCGACGGGCACGGGGTCGACCTCGATACCGCCCACCTGCTGGAAGTACGTGAACTGCGTGACCTCCATGCCGTTGAGCCAGACCTCCCAGCCAAGGCCCCAGGCGCCCAGCGTCGGGCTCTCCCAGTCGTCCTCGACAAAACGGACGTCATGGTCGTTGGGGTCCAGGCCAATGGCAGCAAGAGACCCCAGGTAAAGCTCCTGAGCATTAACCGGAGAGGGCTTAATGAGCACCTGGAACTGATAGTAGTGCTGCATGCGGTTAGGGTTCTCGCCGTAGCGGCCGTCGGCGGGACGGCGGCAGGGCTGCGCATAGCAGGTGCGCCATTCGGCGGGACCGAGCGAGCGCAGCGTGGTCGCGGTATGGAAGGTACCGGCACCGACCTCGGAGTCATAGGGCTGCATAATGACGCAGCCCTGCTCGCCCCAGTACTGCTGGAGGCGCAGGATGATGTCTTGGAAGGAAAGCGATGAAGCGTTCATGCCTCTAATATCCCCTCGTCGAAACGATTACACGGTTAGGTACTGTACTATAGCGGTTTTTAGTCGATAGCGCCGATGCGGTTGAGCGGCCAGTAGCGCACAAGCGCCACAGCGATCAAATCAGAGCGATCGACGGGACCAAAGTAGCGCGAGTCGGCAGAGTTTTCGCGGTTGTCGCCCATCACCCACACGCACCCGTCGGGAACGGTGTAGGGATAACTCACCTGGGCGCCAGGCGCTTGGACCGAAAGCGGCCAGCTCATGCCGGTCGTATAGTCCTCATCGAGCGCCTGGCCGTCAACGACCACGCGACCGTCCTGCAAATCGACCGTCTGGGCGGCCGTAGCGATAACGCGCTTGACAAGAACATCGTGCTCGGAGGTGCCATCGGGGTTGTGAAACACCACGATATCTCCCTGCTTGACGGGCTGGCCGAGCTCAAGGCTCACCTTTTGCGCCAAGATCTGGTCGCCAATCTCGATCGTGGACTCCATGGAGCCGGTGGGCACCACAAAGGGCTCGACCACAAAGGTGCGGATCAGGAAGGTGGCCACGAGCGCGATTGCGATGACCGCGATCCACTCAAAGGCGCCCCTCAACGCGGAATGCTGCGATGGAACCATTCTCACTCCTCGCTCTGCGAATACGAAGCGTCCAGAATCTCCTGCGCGTATGCGCGCTCCTGGGGCGTAAGCCGCGCCGTCTCGATCAGATCGGGACGCCAACGACAAGTGCGCTCGATGGCATTCTTGCGGCGCCAGGCATCGACCTTAGCGTGATCGCCGCTCACGAGCACCGGAGGCACACCCTGGCCATTGAACTCAGCAGGACGGGTGTACTGCGCATACTCGAGCAGGCCTCCGTCCTCGGCGGTCGAGAACGACTCGTCGACGTTGCTCATCTCGTCACCAAGGGCGCCGGGAATGAGGCGCACGACGGCATCGGCAACGACCATAGCGGGAAGTTCGCCGCCCGTAAGCACGTAATCGCCGATCGACAGGCGCTCGTCGGCATACGCATAGGCACGCTCGTCGACACCTTCGTAACGACTGCACACAAACAGCAGGCGCTCGCTTTTGAGCAGGCGCTCGGCCACATGCTGCGTAAAGGGCTCGCCGCACGGGGTGAAGAACACCACCGTCGGCTTGGGGCCCTCCGCGCTAATGGCCTCGATGGCCTCGGCGATAGGCTCGACCTTCATGAGCATGCCCTGCCCGCCGCCGTACGGCTCGTCATCGACGGTACGATGACGGTCGTGCGTCCAGTCGCGCAGGTTATACGCCTTAAAATCAAAAAGGCCGGCCTTGCGGGCGCGGCCCAAAATCGATGTGGACATGACGGGCTCAAACATCTCGGGAAAGACCGAAAGGGTCTCAATCAGCATGTTGTCCTCCCTACTTGCCCATATCGATCAGGCCGTCCATAACGTGGACGGAAATTGTTCCAGTGTCGGGAAGATCGAGCACGACCTGCTCGATCACGGGAATCAGTACCTCGCCGTACCGATCACCCTCGACAACCCAAACATCGTTAGCGGGCGTCGACATGATCTCGACGATCGTGCCGAGCGAACCGAAGCGCTCATCGACCACCTCGCGACCCATCAAGTCGGTATAGGCAGCGTCGAGCGAATCGAGCTCAAAGTCGTCACGATTTGCCAGCACGTAGCATCCCGTGATGCCCTCGGCGGCCGTTAAGTCGTCAATGCCCTCAAACGAGACCAGATCGCCATCGCCCGTATCGGTGACGGACACGACCGTGCAAAAACGATCGCGCTTGAGCGCCGGCGGCGTCAGGGCGACGCGCATACCCGGCTCTAATACAGAAGGAAGCCCCCGCAGCGGCTGCGCGAGGACCTCCCCCTTCCTTCCGTGCGGCTTGACCACACGGGCGATGTTTTTGTACTGGGACCTCAAGGTCCTAGCCCAGAACCTCTACCTCGACAGCAGTGTCGAGGCGAGCGGCCAGTGCACGGGCGAGCGTGCGAATGGCCTTGATGGTACGGCCACGACGGCCGATGACCTTAGCGACGTCATCCTCGGCGACAGAAACCTCAATCGTAGAGGCGTCGTCACCATCGATGACCTCAAGGCTCACGGAATCCGGGTCGTCGACGATCTGAACAACGAGATATTCGACGAGATCGGCGATGCGATCTGAGAGCATTGCCTCACCCTCGAGCTGTGCAGCGTCAACCTCAGGCACGATTTACTCCTCGGCGCCCTCAGCGGCCTCAGCGGCAGCCTTAGCGGCCTCGGCCTCTTTGGCGAGCTGCTTCTTGGACTTCTTGACGACGGTCTCGGTCTTCTCGCCCTCGTTGGCGGCCTTGACCAGAGCGGCGACGGCGTCGGTGAGCTGAGCGCCCTTGGACTGCCAGTCAGCGATCTTCTCGAGGTCGAGGTTGATGGTCTTGGGGGCGGTCATCGGGTTGTAGCGGCCAACCTCCTCGATGATACGACCGTCACGCGGGGCGCGGGAATCGGCGACGACGACACGGTAGTACGGACGCTTCTTAGCGCCGTGACGAGCAAGGCGAATCTTGACTGCCAAAGGAAACTCCTCCAACCAAGCAGCTTTAGGCTGCAACTACAAACAAACAGTTGAACATAATACGCCATCGACGCGGGCAGGTGAAGTCCGTGAGACCAACTTCTTCGGTGTAGTCGAGGGCAAATCCATATCTTAGACAAGAATTCGGGATTTGCAAGCACATACACGCACCACACATGAGCTGCGCGGTATACTCATGACATGGAAAGACGCGAACATACATACGGTTATGAGGATGCCATGGGCGTCACGCCGCCTCCCTGGACGGGTCCGGCGGTGGGCCTCATGGATCTCGATGCGTTTTTTGCGAGCGTGGAGATGCTCGATCATCCCGAATGGCGCGGAAAGCCGCTCATCGTGGGCGGAGACGCCGATTCGCGTGGCGTCGTGTCCACGTGTTCGTATGAGGCACGTCGCTTTGGCGTGCGCTCTGCCATGGCCTCGGCCGAGGCGCGGCGCTTGTGCCCGCAAGCCATTTGGACGCACGGGCACTTTGATCGCTACCGCGAGGTGAGCGCGCAGGTCATGGCGATTCTTGCCGAGGAGACGCCGCGCGTTGAGCGCGTATCGATCGACGAAGCCTTTATCGATATCACACCGGGTCGCTTTGCGCCCGAGGACCCGCTGCTGGTTGCACGGCGTATAAGCGACCGCGTGGCAGCGCTGGGAGTGACGTGCTCCATTGGCGTAGGCTGCAACAAGACGGTCGCAAAGATCGCAAGCGAGCGGGATAAGCCGTTTGGGCTGACCATCGTGCGCCCCGGAACCGAGCAGCGCTTTTTGGCCGCGCTGCCGGTATCTGCCATGAGCGGCATCGGGCGCTCGGCCGAGGAGCGACTGCGCCGCATGCGCATCTACACGCTCGGCGAGCTATCACGTGCACCGGAATCCACCTTGGCCTCTATTTTTGGCGTCAACGGCGAACGCATGCGCCAGCGTGCGCTGGGACTCGAAATCTCCGAAGTCACGAGTCTCGATGAAGGGCGCGAGGTCAAGTCGGTCAGCAATGAGCGCACCTTTGCGAAAGATTTGACTGAGCGTGGGGACATCGAAGCGGCGATTGCGCTGTTGGGAGAGTCAGTGGGACGCCGTCTGCGCCGTCAGGGACTAACGGGCGCCACGGTGACGCTCAAGCTCAAGTATTCGTATGGCAGCGGGCGTACGGCACAGCGCCGGCTGCCTCATCCGACCGACGATGAGAACATCTTCGTGGCGGTTGCACTCGAACTGCTCGACAACATCTGGCAGGAAGGAATGCACGTTCGCTTAGCAGGCATCGGCATGAGCGACTTTGACCATCAGGGCGGCATCCAGACTGACCTGTTCTGCGAAGTCGATGACCGCGGGGCCCAATCCAGCGACCGACGCGACCTCTCCGTCGCAATTGACGCCGTCCGCGACAAGTTCGGCGACACCGCCCTATCTTTCGGCCGCCAATCCCGCTTCAACGATTAACCGCCTTTAGGCAAAAAGAAAGCCGGGCAGGTGCGGAAAACCGCAACTGCCCGGCGAAATGCGCGAAGCCAGCTAAAAAGCCCCGTATCAAATGAGCTACTAGAGGAGATTGAGGGGGAGCTGGGGGGCGTCACCCCAGAGCTTTTCTAGGCGGTAGAAGTCGCGGGCTTCGGGAGTGAAGACGTGGACGACAACCGAGCCGTAGTCCATGAGCATCCAGGTCTTCTGCTCGCGGCCCTCGATGGAGAACGGATGCTCGCCGCAAGCCTCGGCAACCTTCTCCTCGATCTCGTCGACAATCGAATCGACCTGGCGGTTGTTGGTACCGGTGGCAAGCACAAAGTAGTCGCACACGTCGGAAAGCTCGGTCAGGTCGAGCACCTGCACGTCCTCGCCCTTCTTGTCGTAGGCGGCCTGCGCGGCGGCGCGGGCGACATCCTCGGCGGCGACACCGCTCGCGGACAGCGAGGCGGCGGTGCGGTCGGACGTGGCAACGAAACTCTTGTGCTCCACACCTTCAAGAATCTGCTCGTCAGTCATGGTCTCGTCGGCCATGGAATACCTCTTTCTAGACACACCCGAGCTAGCGCAGCTGGGCGTAATGGTTGTAAATCGTAATAGCCGTGGGATAAAGATAGCGCCCGGACTGGATCACAAAGACCAGACCCTGCGCAAAACAGGAGAAGAACAACTCATCGAGCGAGGACTTCCCCACCATCTTGCGCAGCGCATGGGCATAGTCGCCGTGACGGTTGGGCTCGATGGCATCTGCCACAAAGACCACCATATCGAGCGGCGTCATGTCGCAGGCACCCACGGTGTGACGGTCGACAGCCTGGAAAACGGCCGGTGACAGCTCGGGAAAAAGCTGCGGAAGCTCATAGGCGGCAACAGGGCCATGCAAAAGCGGCGTCGCGGCGGAAGGAGAGCCGGCAACCTTGATGCCATAGTGAAGCGCGCGGGCCACGAGCTCGTCATCGGAAAGAACCTTGTCCCAGTCGTGAATTAAGCCGGCGGCAGCCGCATCAAAGCGGTCAACGCCGTAGACCTCGGCCAGATGAAGTGCGGTCTCGGCAACACCCAGCGAATGCACATAGCGCTTGCGCTTATCTTTCATGCGAACATCGAGCAGCTCTTGAATGCGCTTGAGCAGCGCGCGCTCATCGCCCTCAAACTGATCCTCTACCGACAACGTAGCCCCCATCACTCAAAATCTTCTTGGCCCAAATCGGCATATAGCCTGCGCTTGCGAATGTAGCCGAGCACGGACTCGCTCGTAAGATAGCGCACGCTCATGCCGCGGGCAACTCGCTTACGAATGTTCGTCGAGCTGATCGCCAGCGCCGGAATCTGAATATAGCGCACGTCGAACGGCAGCCCCGACTCTTTGATTCGGGCACGCGCCGTATCGATATCAAAGCCCGGTCGCGTCGCCGCAATAAAGGTAGCAAGCTCAGCGATTCGTTCGGCATCATGCCAGGTCACAATATCGATAATCGCATCGGCGCCCGTAATAAAGTAGAGCTTTACCTGCGGCGGGTAAAAATCGCGAAGGGCATGAAGCGTATCGGCCGTATAGGTTACACCCGGACGGTCAATCTCGAACCGGCTCGCCAAAAAGGCCGGGTTCGCGGCGGTGGCGAGGACCGTCATGGCATAACGGTCCTCGGCAGGCGTAACCGGCTTGTCAAGCTTAAAGGCGGGAGAGCCCGCCGGCATAAAGAGCACAGCGTCCAAGTCGAGCGACTCGCGCGCCTGCTCGGCAGTCACCAGGTGCCCGTAATGAATCGGGTCGAATGTGCCGCCCATAATGCCAAGCCGAAACTCCTTGCCCTCTTTTATGGGCAGCTCGGGCAAACCGATTCCACCGCGCAGCGACATGGCTTACTCGCCCTCCGAGGTCTCGGCATCGTCCGCGGCATCCGCCGCATCGACAACCTCGACGCCCTCATCCGCAGCATCGGCCACGTCAATGGCCTCAACGGCAACGTCCTCTCCAGCGTCCTCGAGCTCCTCGTACTCCGAGAAGTCCTCAGCGCCCTCAAAGTCAAAGGCACGCTGGCAAATGCGGACCTCGTCGCCCGCACGGCAACCGGCCTTCTCGAGCGCGTCGTCAACACCCATACGTGCAAACTTATGCTGCAGGTAAATGACGGCTTCCTCGTTTTCCCAGTCGGTCTGGATGACCATGCGCTCGATGGCACGACCAACCACACGGAAGGCACTGGGCTCCTCCTGGACAATGCGGAACCGCTTCTCGCGCTGCAGACGGCGGCGCTCCCACTCCTCGTCGCGAAGATCGACCGGCTCATCGGAAACCGCCAGCTCGGCGCGAAGCTTAGCCACCTGCTCGCCCACGGCAAGCATCAGCGTATTGAGCCCGGCGCCCGTCACGGCGGACACGGCAAAGAACATATGTCCATCGTCGAGCGCGGCGCGCTTGAGGTCGGCAATCTTGTCGGCCGTGCCCGGCGCATCGCACTTGTTGGCGACAACGATTTGCGGGCGCTCCGAAAGCTCGGCGCCATACTGCTCGAGCTCACGGTTGATGATGCGGTAATCCTCAACCGGGTCGCGATCCTCAAAACCGCCCGTCATGTCGACGACATGCATGATCAGGGCCGTACGCTCAATGTGGCGCAGGAACTGGTGGCCCAGGCCACGGCCCTCGCTCGCGCCCTCGATCAAACCAGGAACGTCGGCAACGACGTAAGAATACTCACCGGCACGCACCATGCCGAGGTTCGGCACGAGCGTGGTAAACGGATAGTCGGCGATCTTGGGTCGGGCGGCACTCATGCGCGCAATGAGCGAGGACTTGCCGACCGAGGGAAAGCCCACGAGCGCGGCATCGGCCATGAGCTTCATCTCGAGCTCAATCCAGTGCTCCTCGGCCGGCTCGCCCAACTGGGCGAATGCGGGCGCGCGGCGCACGGACGTCACAAAGTGCGTATTGCCCAGACCGCCGGCACCGCCGGGCGCCACGACGACGCGCTCGCCATCATGCACCAAGTCGGCAATCTCGAACATCGGGGTCTGCGTCTCGGGGTCGAGCTCGCGCACCACGGTACCCATGGGAACCTTCAAGATAAGGTCCTCGCCGCTCTTACCGTTACGACGGGCACCCTGCCCGTGCGTGCCGCGCTCAGCGCGGAAGTGATGCTTAAAGCGGTAATCGATCAGCGAAGACAGCTGAGCATCGGCCTGGATGACGACATTGCCGCCACGACCGCCGTCGCCGCCATCGGGGCCGCCCTTGGGGACAAATGCCTCGCGCCTAAACGACATGCATCCGGCTCCGCCGTCGCCGCCGCACACGTTGATGCGGCTGATATCGGTGAACTGTGACAACAGAATCGCCTCCTACAAAAAAGAGGGAGACCCTTGAATCCTAAAACTCAAGTGCCTCCCACATATGTGCTCTATGAAGGGTGAATTACGCGTTCGCGAGCGGGCGTACGCTGACCCTGTGCTTGATACCCTTGTGGAACTCAACGGTACCGTCGACCAGCGCGAACAGCGTGTCGTCCTTGCCACGGCCAACGTTCTCACCCGGGTGGATGTGAGTGCCGTGCTGACGGACGAGAATCGTGCCCGTGGTTACCGTCTGGCCGGCATAGCGCTTCGTGCCAAGGCGCTGACCGCGGGAGTCACGGCCATTACGGGAGGAACCGAGTCCTTTTTTGTGTGCCATTGTGTATACCTACTCTTTCGTTACGAGTGTAATCTACTCGGCGACGGGAGCCTCGGCAACAGCCTCGGCCTCTGCCTTGACAGCCTTCTTGGCGCGGGACGTAGCCTGGACCTTCACGATCTTCAGCTTGGTGAGCTGCTGACGGTGACCCTTCAGACGACGATAGCGCTTACGCTTGTGGAACTTGAAGACCAGCTGCTTCTCGCCCTTGAACTGCTCAACGATCTGAGCGGTAACCTTGGCCTTGGCCAGCTTGTCGGGATCGGTGACGATCTTCTTACCATCGTTGAGGAAGATAACCGGCAGGGTGACCTTGTCGCCCTCATTGCCCTCGATCTTCTCGACGGTGATGACATCGTCGGTGGCGACCTTGTACTGCTTGCCGCCCGTGTTAACGATTGCGTACATGTTTACTTGCCCTTCATGCATCAGTTAGTGCAACAGCCGAATATAGTAGCAGGCGAAAATACCCCCGTCAACGAGTATGTGGAGCAAATCCACAAGTTCGCACAGGTATGGGGCTGACGAGTCGGCCCTCGTCGTCCTCGCATGCTTGATTCTGACGCTCGACATCGTAGGAGCAGATGGTCACGAGGTCTTGCATACCGGTGGAAACAATAGGTGCATCCACGCCCGGGGTCAAGCCCTGCAACAAAACATCAGCAGCGGAAAGCAAAATTTCCGGACGCATGGAGCCCTCGTTGTCGGCATGGGTGTCGAGCATGAGCACCAAATGGTCCGGGCGCTCCCCCGCCGTGAGCTCAAAGCCCACGAGCGTGTGATCCAAGTCCAAGCGCTTGCTCTTTTTGCCGCGCACGTAGTCGATGCCATGGTCCGCGCGCAGCGTGTCGATCGCACGACGCACCTCATCGGCGCTTACGGGCGTCTCGGGATCCAAGTGCAGGTCGATGCGATACGACAGGCGCGTGAGCTGCGCCGTCAACGCCGGCGTGCGCACGTCGATGTACGCCGCCTCGATGGGGGCCAGATCGGCCGGAGACGCCGCAGACAGGCGCTCAAACGCCTCGTCGAGCGCCACGAACTCGGTCATAAACAGGTCATACCACTCGCAGGTCGACGACGTACCAACCGGTAGCGCCGAAGAGAAGCCCACGCGCATGTGCGGAGAGAAGCCCTGCGTGACGGCATAGGGAAGTCCTGCACGGCGCACGATGCGCTCAATGGTATGGATTACTTCGAGATGGCCCAGGTACTTAAGGCGGTCGCGCTTGCCATAGCGAACACGAAGCCTAAAGAGCGAGGGGTTGTCGGTCAGGCGCTCACTCATGCGCGATCACCCATCAATGCATTCTTGGCGTGGAGCGTGGGGCAGATCCCGCAGCCGGTGCACGACGTGCGGGTGCAGTCGGGAGTCGTGACACCCTCGAGCGAGCGACGGTACTCGCGCTCGAGGAAGCCGCGCGTGCAGCCGGGACTCACATGCTCCCACGGCAGGCGCCAGTCCAACTCGTAGGGCAGGTGCACAAGCTCATTGAGGTCGATGCCGTTTTTGGCAGCAGCCTCCTTCCAGTTATCGAGCGAGAAATGCTCTACCCAGGCGTCAAAGCGAGAGCCCGCGCGCCAAGCATCGATGATGACGGGCGTCATGTCACGACCGGCGCGGGACAGCGCGGCCTCGATGAGCGAGGTCTCAGCATCGTGGTAATGCACGCGGACGGCACGGTTGCGAACGCTCGTGACAAGCAGCTTCTGGCGACGCTTGACGTCGTCGTAGTCGAGCTGCGGGCACCACTGGAACGGCGTGGCAGCCTTGGGGATAAAGACCGAAACCGAGATGGACACCGAGATCGAGCCGCGACGAGCCTTGGGCACCACGGAACGACCGAGCTCCAGTACGTGATCAGCCAGATTGGCGATGGCCACGATGTCCTCGTCGCGCTCGCCGGGAAGGCCCATCATAAAGTAGAGCTTCATGCGGTTCCAGCCGGCCTCGAAGGCCGCCTTGGCCGCACGGTCCAGGTCCTCCTCGGTCACGTTCTTGTTAATGATGTCGCGCATGCGCTGGCTGCCGGCCTCGGGCGCGAACGTCAGGCCGCCCTTCTTTTCGCCGGCGACCGACTCGGCCATATCCACGCCAAACGAATCCAGGCGCTGCGACGGAATAGACACGCGAATACCCGTATCCTCCAGGCGACGGTTGAGCCTGCCGAGCACGTCGCGAATGCAGGAGTGGTCGGTCGTGGAGAGCGAGGTCAGCGACACCTCGTCATAGCCGGTCTTTTCCAGACCCTGAATCACCGACGAGACGATCTGGTCGGC
This sequence comes from Collinsella sp. AM43-1, assembly GCF_003467925.1. Lineage (NCBI taxonomy): Bacteria > Bacillati > Actinomycetota > Coriobacteriia > Coriobacteriales > Coriobacteriaceae > Collinsella > Collinsella sp. AM43-1. The sequence continues at coordinate 102,335 of NZ_QSFR01000006.1, forward strand.
CGAGCGCTCGCGCACCGGGCGATACGTCATGCCGGCCTGGCAAAAACGACACCCGCGGGCGCAGCCGCGCAGAATCTCGATAGACAGGCGGTCGTGAACCAGCTGCGCATAGGGTACGCACGACTGCGACAGCGGATTCGTGGCGCCGAAATCCTCGACGACGCGCTTGTAGACCACGGTCGGCGCATCCTTGCCTTCACGCAGCACGGTGTAGCCATGCGGCGAGCAGGGCTCGTCATGACGAACCTCATAGAGCGACGGCACGTAGTTGCCGGCAATGGATGCAAGCTGCTCGATAATCTGCGCGCGCGGGACCCCTTCGTCACGCAGGCGGCGATGCAGCTGGCAGGTCTCGAGCAGCGATTCCTCGCCCTCACCGATGAGGATGGCATCGAAGAAGGCCGCGTACGGCTCGGGGTTGTACACCGAAGGACCACCGGCGATGATAATGGGGTCGTCCTCGGTGCGGTCGGCCGCCAACAGCGGAATGCCAGCGAGGTCGAGAGCCTCGAGGAAGTTCGTCACCGCCATCTCGTGCGGCACATGCAGGCCGACGATATCAAACGAAGCGACCGGCGCTGCGCCCTCGAGCGACAGCAGCGGAATGCCCGCCTCGCGCATGGCGTCACCCATATCGGGCCACGGCACATAGCCGCGCTCGCAGGAGATGCCCTCGGCCTGGTTAAGGATGTTGTAGAGGATGGCGATGCCCTGGTTAGGCAGACCGACCTCGTACACATCCGGGTAGATCAGGCAGCAACGGTAGTCGGCATCGGCCTTGGAAAGCGTGCCCCACTCGTGATCGATATAGCGGCTCGGTTTCTCGACCTTGGCGAGCAGCGGCTCAATTAAATGAAAACAGTCTTGGTATGCAACGCGCAACGGAAAACCCCTAAGCTGCGAGATCGGATGCGTCCTGGTAGGACGCCATAGGACGGGTAGCGCCCGCGACGGTGGTCACCAGATCGCGAACACGGGAGAACGTGGCAGTGACCACCTCGTTGGCACGGCTGTAGTCGACATCGCGCTCGTAGAGCGAAACGAGCGCACGGCCCATGCCATAGGTGCCCGCGGCAGCAGTGAGCGCCTTGACGGCAAACCCAATATGCGGCGTCTGCTTGACGAGCGCGCGGGTGACCGCGCGGATCACAAGACCTCCGGCAAGCACGCCAGCGACCTCGTAGCCGCGCTCAGGCTTAATGCCGCGTCCAAAGACGGCAGCGAGCTCAAAGAGCATGCCCACCTGCGCCAGCGCCATAACGGGATAATCGGCGCCCGGCAAAAACACCAGCGCACCGGTCGCCATATTGGTGAGCGCGCACGAGGTGATGATACGATTGGCCGCCGCGATGCGCATGAAGGCAAAGTTCGCCGCAAAAGCCGTTTCCTTGTCGGTGCGATCGAGAATCCAGCGGGCAAGCGTCTCGAGCAGATACGTCTTATCGGTTGCCGCTACCACGCCGAGCATGGGCGTGGACTCCTCGATAAACGGCGCCTCCACAGCAGACTCGGCAAGCACACACACGGGCGCGCCAGCGATCACGAGCTCCTGCACGGCACTCTCCAAGCGGTCGGAACCACACGAGAGCACCAGCACCACGTCGGTATCGGTCTTTGGAGCAATTCGCTCCTCCCCCAGACGCTCGACGCGCACAATGCCCGAGGTCGTCTGCGGCACAAAGGCGTCACGCACCGTCTCGGCCAGAAAGCGCGAGGCGGACGAATCCAGATAGACCGAGACGCGCACCGGCGTATCGGAATCCTTCTTAACGGACGCGCCCATCTTAAAAGCGCGGGTCAGCTTATCTACGGGAATTTTCATAGCAAACCCCTCCAGCGGTTACGCGGCGCCCGAACGATGCCGCCATATGGATTGTACGATACCCACCGTCAGCAGCTGAATCATCATCGAAGACGAACCAAAGCTAATAAACGGTAGCGGAATACCGGTAATCGGCATCATGCCGATGCACATGCCGATGTTTTCGAAGGTCTGGAACGCCCACATGCCGACGATACCTACGCATGATAAGCGTAGGAACAGAGACTCGCACTTAAAGGCAACGCGGATCGTCGAGAAGATGAGCAGCACGTACAAGCACAACAGCAAAAAGGAGCCGCAGAAGCCAAAGGTCTCGGACAAAAAGGCGAAGACGAAGTCGGTGTGGAACTCAGGCAGAAAGCCGCCGGCCGACTGCGTCGCATGCCCCAGGCCCTTACCAAAGAAACCGCCCGAGCCGACCGCGATCAACGACTGCTGCAGATTGTACGCATCGTCCGAATCGGCATTATCGGGGTCGATAAAGACCGTCAGACGGTTCATCTGATACTGCTTGATGAGCACATCGTGGCCGAGCAACGAATCAAAGACCGAATCGAGCGCCAGAACGAGGGCCACCAAGCCCACGAGAAGGGCCAGGGTCGACAGCACCCATTCGCGGCGTGCACCGCTCATACAGATGACGATAGCGCCAGAAACCAGCACGACCAGGCCCGATCCCAGGTCGCCCATGGCAACGACGGCCAAAAACGGAATGGAAAGCATGCCGCAGAGCTTGACGTAGTCGCGAACGGTATCGATGCGACCGTTATACTGCGAGCCAAGCGTAGCAATAAAGAAGATGGTGATGAGCTTGGCAAGCTCAACCGGCTGGAATGTCAAGCCAATACCGGGAATCTTAATCCAGCCCGTCATGCCCAGACCGCCCGTATAGGACAGACCCGGAATCTTGGGCGAGAGGATCACGATCAGGTCGATGACGAGCAACGCCGTCGAGAAATTGGAAATACCGCGCAGATCGGTACGCCAGACCAGCACCGCCAGCACCGCTCCGATGCCAATTCCCAGCAGATGGCGAGAGAACGAGGCATCGGCCTTAAACTGCGAAGCCGACCAGATGATGATGGCACCGTAGGCAACGAGCGCCACAGTAGCCACGAGCACACCGATATGCACCTTTTGGCGAAACGTGCCGCGCGAGGCCGAAAGTTGCTTGTTGACGCGGTCCAGGCTGCTGCGAGAGCCGGTCTTGGTTGAACGGAACAGATCCGCCGGAGAAAAATCCATCGCAACCTCCTATCGAACCGAAGAATCGCCCGAGGCCGAAGAGGTATCGGGCTCGTCATAAATCACGCCGAGCACGTCGCGCACGACATGCATCGCGGTATCCGAACCACCGCCGCCCTGCTCCAGGACAGTAGCGATGACATACTTGGGATCATCGGCCGGTGCATAGGCGCAGAACCACGCGTATTCGTCCTCGCCGCTTTTCTCGCCCGTGCCCGACTTGCCGTACACCTGCGGCGTCAGGGTGCCAAAGTGAGCCGCCAGGGACGTCGATGCCGTGTAAATCACGTCGTGCATGCCGTTGCGAACAAGAGTCAAATCCGAATCGCTGTTGATCTTGGCCTCCAGGCGCTTCTTCTTGCCCTTGCCGTTGTACTTATAGGCATCGCCGTCGCCATCGCGCGACACGGCAGACAAAAACACGTGAGGCACGTACTGTTTGCCGCCGTTGGCAAGACCCATATAGGCGCACGCCATCTGCAGGGGCGTCACCAAAATGTCGCCCTGGCCGATGGCAATGTTGGTCATATCGCCGGCATTCCACTTGCGGTCCTCGGCAGAGGCGTCGGTAAAGTACGACTCTTTCCACTCGGCATCGGGAATACGGCCCGCGCCCTCACTCGGCAAATCGATACCGCAGGTCTTGCCTAGGCCCCAGCGACGAAAGACCTCCTGCAGGCCCTCGGAATGTTGCTCGTCATAAAAGAACGCCTTGCCCATATCGTAGAAGACGGGGTCGCACGAGTTGGCAATACCCGACTGCAGCGTCATGGTGCCGTGTCCAGACGTCAGCCAGCAGCGCTTGCCCCAAGCCTTGCCCAAGCCCGTCCAATAGCCCGTGCAGTTGGTTGTCTGCGTTGAAGTGTAGGTTCCAAACTCAAGACCGGCCAGTGCCGAGAGCGGCTTGATGGTCGAGGCCGACATGTACTGTCCGCTAATGGCGCGGTTGAGCAGCGGGTGCGAACCCTTGTCATCATTGAGCTCGGTCCACACGTCATTTGAGACGCCGCCGATAAAGACGGACGGATCGAACTTGGGCTCGCTCGCCATGCCCAGGATCTCGCCGTTGTTGGGATCGAGACACACCACAGCGCCGTTGCCGGCATTGCTGTAGCCAGTGGTCTTGGCAAGCTCGATGGCGCTCGCCAGCGCCGTCTCACAGGCCTGTTGGATCTTGAGGTCGAGCGTGAGCTTAATGTCGGAGCCGGCCTTGGCGGGCACGGCGCCGGCCTGACCGGTCACATTGCCCGAGGCATCGACCTTGACGGTCTGCTCGCCACGAATACCCTGCAGCAGGTTTTCGTAGTAGCTCTCAACACCCGCCTGGCCCACGATATCGCCCGACTGGTACGTAATCCGGCCAGCAGAAGCATCATCGTCGCCAGAGGTTTTCTTATTCTGGGCCTCAAGCTGCTCGGAGGTAATGGTGCCGGTATAGCCCAAGATATGGCATGCCGTCTCGCCATATGGATACTGGCGCTCGGTGCGCTCGGCAATCTTCACGCCAGGGAACTCGCCGGCGTGCTCCTGAATATAGGCAACCGTGGAGCGGCGCACGTCCGTCGCGATGGTATGCAGGCTCTGGGCGCCCTCGGAATTGTCCTGGATATTGCGCAGCACCGCGACGTAGGGCATACCGAGCACGTTGGCAAGATGGCGAACCAGAACCTCATCCTCGGCAAGGTCGCGGTAGGCCACGACAGCAAGTGAGGGACGGTTCTGGACAAGTGCCACGCCATTGCGGTCGAGGATGCGGCCACGCACAGCGGGTGTGGTAACGGTGCGCGTCTGATTGCTATTAGCCTGCTTTTCGTAATAGTCCGACGAGACCATCTGCATGCCCCACAGCTTGACGGCAAGCGCCGCGAACATCGCGCCCACACCCGTGGTGAGGATGGAGAAGCGGCCCTTAAAGGCGGTCGCCGCGGTATTGCCCTCGCCCTCGGTGGCGCGCGGGGCCGTTCCATGCTGCGTATCGTAGGTAAAACGGGAATCGCCGCGACGCATGATGACCAGCGCGACCACGATGGCCACAACCAGCACGATACCGGCGATAATAACCGTCATCTGGGAAGACATCTACAGGCCTCCCCTATTTGAGCTTGCGGGTCTTGGGCTTAAAGCGCATGCCCGTCTGGCGTCCGCCACGTGCGGAGAATCCATAACCGGACTGCGGCACGACGCCGGACATCAAAAACGGAATGGCAACCAGACCCGTCAGGATCGAAGACGGCAGCGCATGACCGAAGATCGCCACGACAAAGCTCGTCTCCAAACCCATAAACAGCAAGATGATGCTGTAGATCACATTAATGACGAGCGCGAAGGCGCCCACAGTGATGCCGCGCGCACTCGGGGTACCGCCCGTCTGACCGGCGGCGCTATGCACCAGGGCAAAAGAACCCACGGTCAGTAGGAGCGACATAACGCCCACCGGCACGGCAGCGGAAAGGTCATAGAACAAGCCACTGCAAAAACCGCACGCGACGGCACGGGTCGGGTCGCCCGAGAACACGCTTAGGCACACCAGGATAATCATGAAGTTGACGCGACCGCCCGCAATGGAGATCTGCGGTGCCAGGCCTGCCTGCAGCAGCACGCACATGATGGCGGCGATTACAAACGTGCGGGAGCTCATCCCCTGCTCGTGTAGATCCATGGACATGCCCCCCTATTCGCTCGAGCCGGAATCGGTCGTCTCGGACGTGTCGGAACTGTCATCCGAACTCTCGTCCTTCGTCTTGGTCGCAGCATCGCGCGACATTCCCTGCGGCGTGCTATTAGCGGTGCTCACGTCCTCATCCGAGGCCGACTGTTCGTCGGTCAGCGAGGTGATGACCAGCACTTCCTCGTTGTTCTCGGCCGTCGTCTGGGCGCGCACCACAATGGTGTAGTACACGTCGTTTGCCGATTTCTCAACCGACGAGACGGTGCCGAGCGGTAGACCCTTGGGGAACACACCGCCAATGCCCGAGGTCACGATGATGTCGCCAACCTTAACGTCGGAGTCGACGCTCACGTACTCAAGACGCAGCGTGCCGTCAGCCTGACCCTGCAGCATGCCCTGGGCGCGCGTGTCCTGCAGCATAGCGGACACGCCCGAGTTCTCATCGCCAATCAGGCGCACGGTGGACGTCTTGGCCGAGACCTCGATAATCTGGCCTATGACACCGGCAGAACTCGTCACAGGCATGTTGATGGTAAGACCGTCGGCAGAACCCTTATCGATGGTGACGGTCGAGGTCCAGGCATCGCCCGAAGCGCCGACGATACGAGCTGCGGTTGATTTGAGGTTGTAGGTCGACTGCAGGCCGACCAGCCCCTCCAGTCGCTCGGCGGTCTTTTGAGCCTCGGAGAGCTCGGCAACCTTAGAGGTCAGTTCCTCGTTTTGCTTCTTAAGCTCGTCAAGCGTGTCCTGCGACGCCGTAAGGTTAGAGAACACGTTACCGATCGCATTGAAGGGAGCCGCCACAGCCGAGCCCACAAAGCGCACCGGCGAGGTAATCGTCGTCACGCCCGAGCGCACGGCATGAATCGGTCCTGCCTCGCCCTCGCGGATGTAAAACGTGAGCAGCAACACCGAAATCAGGCTGAAAACAATCAACGGGCGCATACCCGTTGATTGTCGCTTGGTATTCAGATTTGTGGAGAAACCCGAAGATCGTGCCAAATGGAATCCACCTTTTGGAAATTAAGCATTGGTCTGGACGAAGCCGCCATCAAACGCATTGGCCTCGAGCACGCGGGCACAGCCGTTAACGACGTTATCGAGCGCCGTGGGGCTGACGTTGACCGAAACACCGGTCTCATCGCGCAGGCGCACGTCGAGACCGCGCAGCAGCGCGCCGCCACCGGTCAGCAAAATGCCGTAGTACATAAGGTCCGAGGCAAGATCGGGAGGCGTAGCGTCGAGTGCGTCCTTGACGGCCTTGGCCATCTCGTCGAGCGGCTTGTTGAGCGCGCGACGAATCTCCTCGCTCTCGATGCGCACGGTCTTGGGCAGACCGGTGATCACGTCGCGGCCGTTGACCTCGACGTCGAGCTCGTCCTTGAGCGGCACGGCGGAACCGACCTTGATCTTGATGTCCTCTGCCGTACGCTCGCCGATGGCCAGGTTGTAGGCATCGCGAACGTGCGTGAGGATGGCCTGATCGAACTCGTCACCGGCAATACGAATGGACTGCGAAACGACGATGCCGCCCATAGCGATAACGGCAACCTCGGTGGTACCGCCACCGATGTCGATGACCATGGAGCCGGTGGGCTCCTCAACGGGAAGGTCGGCGCCGATAGCGGCTGCCATAGGCTCTTCGATCAGATAGGCCTGGCGGGCACCGGCCTGGATCGTGGCCTCAAAGACAGCGCGCTTCTCGACCGACGTGACACCGGAGGGAACGCAGACGACAACACGCGGACGCGGAGTCCACGGATAGCGCTTCTCGGACGCCTTATCGATAAAGTAGCGAAGCATGGCCTCGGTAACATCGAAGTCGGCGATGACGCCGTCCTTCAGGGGACGAACGGCCACGATGTTGCCGGGCGTACGGCCGAGCATGCGCTTTGCCTCGATACCGACCGCCAGGATGCGCTCGTCGTTCTTGTCGATGGCGACAACGGAGGGCTCGCGAATGACGATGCCCTTGCCGCGCACGGAGACAAGCGTATTGGCGGTGCCGAGGTCGATGGCAAGATCGCCCGCATAGCTACCGAAGAACATATCCATCAAAGAAAACAACGCAACTCCTGATGTGTTGGATGATTGCTGGAAAACTACTAGCTCATCATACTAGCGCAAGCCCGGCACCTCACTTGCGGTGAAGCGCCGGGCAAAGCTAAATCCCATAAGGTCACTACTGGTTGTCAGCAGCCGAGAAATCCATATCGAGCGAAGAAACGGCCCAGCCGATATGGTTGTCGGAGCGCACGAATTTGACGGTGTACTCCTGCTCGCCGCCCTTGGACAGCGATGCCTTCACCTTAGCGGTCGTCTCGGTCATGGACTGATCCATGCCCTCGACGGACACGGTGGCACCCTGCGGAATCGAGGAGATGATCATCGACTTAGCGTCCTCGGACAGGCTCGAGGCCAGACAAGACTCGGCCTTTGCGGTGTCACCGTCGCCGGCAGCCTGGAACAGATCGGTAACGACAGACTCCTGAGACGGGAAGCCAAAGCCGCGCGTGTAGGCAAAGCCCAGACCGCCCGCGGCGATCAAAATAAGCAGAAGCAGCACGATGAAGACTTTGAGACCCGTATGGCGATGGCGACGACGGACCTTGGCCTGCTTACGATCCTGACGGTCCTGCTGGACCATCTCGGACTCGGACAGCGTAAAGAAGCCGGTGTCCGAGGGATCAGGCATAAACTGACCGGTCGCGCCCGTAGGATCGAGCGGATCGACGGCAGGAGCGTCCATCGCGGGCGCCGGAGCCGTGGCCATAGCCGTCTGGGCAGACAGCGCGGCAAGCGAATCCTGCACGCGGGCAAGCTCATCGGCCTGCTCGGAGGTGAGCTGGTAGATGCCATCGGCAGTAGCGGCATTAAAGGCGTCGAGTGCGTCGGAGGGACGGCCGGCGGCAGAAAGCGCCTGACCCATGCCGGCGTTGAGCGCACGCGTGTCGTCGCGGGGGCCGGCAAAGTCGATAGCCGTGCGGTAAGTCTCCACGGCATCCGCCGGACGGCCGAGCTTAATGAAGCAACGACCGAGCTCGCCGAGCGCAGCGGCAGGAGCCGGATTGGCGCCGTCGATGGCAGCCTGACGGAAGGCGGTTCCCGCGTTGGCATAGTCGCCCGACTGGAACAGCGCATTGCCCAGGCCCAGATAGGCCTTGAACGGCGTGGCATAGGAAGCATCCTGCGTAGCAGCTGAGAACGCCTGGGCGGCCGTCGTGTAGTCGCCCACGGCGGCGAGCGCCTTGCCGCGGTTGGTGAGCAGCGCGCCGCGCTTGCCGTAGGTGCCGTCGTTGAGGGCGGCGGCATAGGCCTCGGCGGCCTCGGCATACATGCCCAGGTGCATCAAGGCGTTGCCACGAAGGTGATCGGCCTCGCCCATAATCTCATCGGGAGTCTTTGCCGCCCCAAGCATCTGGGCTGCAGCAGAAAAATCACCCGCGCGGTAAGCGGCGCGGCCCTGTTGGATCAGCTGGCTATTCAAGGAAGTCCCCTTTACTCGTGAACGATCTCGACATGGACGATCTCGTCGCCGGCACGCAGTTGCGAAATCACATCGAGACCCTCGACCGTGGTACCAAAGACGGTGTAACCGGAATCGAGGTTATGCTGGGCACCCAGGCAGAAGTAGAACTGCGAACCCGCGGAATCGGGGTCCATGGAGCGTGCCATGGCAAGGGCGCCATCGACATGGCTGTTGCGCGGATTGGTGGCAAACTCGCCCTTGATGCAGTAGCCGGGGCCACCGGTACCGGGCATGCCGTCGGGGCCCTCAAGACCGGCGGCGACGTCGGCGCCGGACATGTCGCGGGTATTGGGGTCGCCGCCCTGGATAACAAAGCCGGGCACATAGCGATGGAACTTAAGGCCATCATAGAAACCCATCGTGGAAAGCTCGCAGAAGTTCGCGACATGAATGGGAGCGCCCTCGCCGTCAAACTTGACCTTGATGGTACCCTTCGACGTCTCGATAACGGCGCACTCGTCGCCGGCAAGCTGATACTCGGGCGTGTAGAGCTCTTTCTTAAAACCAAACATGTGGTTCCCTCCTCGTGCGTTTAAAGCATATTTGTACGAATTGTAGCAATAAGCATGGGCTTACATCAATTGCGCACGTAGGTTATGCCGACTATGGCGAACTAATTTTAGGAATGCTGCTGCGGCTTCCAGGAGCCCACGTTGGCGTCGTACTGATTCAGCGCGCTGTTGCCGCTCTGCGCGATGGGCGCCAGGATCTCGCTTTGGTGAGAGCTCATCGACTCGCCATCGGGAATGGCCAGCGAGATATCCCAGCTCTGGCAGATCACGTCAACGCGCTCATACATCCACTCGGCAAGCTGCTTTAAGTGGGCGATGTCGTCCGCATAGACCGTATCGTCCTGTACTTTCAGGTTGTTGAGCTCATCTTGCGTCTTTTTAATCTGGTCGCGCAGGGCGTAAGCACTCTGCGACAGCTCCTGACGGGTGGACAGCGGCGTTCGGAGATAGCCGTTGTTAAAGGAATCGATGACCTCGCCGATCTGGTCCTCGTCACCGTAGGACACGATGGTCTGATACAGACCGTCGAGCCTGGTATAGAGCTGATCATCGGTGAGCACGGTTTCTTCTTGGACCACCTCGGCAGAATCGTCCTGCTTGGTATCGTCCTCAGTCGCCTCGCCCTTTTGGCGCGTGGGGAAGGTGGTTTGTGCAGCTTGGCCAAACTGGTCGTAGAAGCCGGGCATAACACCCATGGGATCGGTCGTCACGAACCAATAGGCACCGCCGCACACGACGGCAAGGACCGCGATGATAATGAGCGGCTTGGGAATATGACGCTTGTGCTTGTGATAGGCGTCCTCGTCGGGGTGCACCTTGCGCTTGGGTTTTTGAGCATCGTTATGCAGGGAAACGGGCATGGGAATATCGACCTTGGGGATACCGAAATCCTTATCGAAAGCCGGCAGCACGCAGGTCTCATTGGGGTCGGCGGCGTCTGAAAGCACCGCAGCGGCAGAGGCCGGCGCATGCGGCACCTCGGTATCGATCTGCTCTTGCGTTAGGCGCGGAAAGCCCGCCGTGCGGCCCGCTGCCAGGTCGGATGCTGCCGCGTCCTCGGAGAGGATACCCGGAGCGGGGCGTCCGCATTTGGGGCACGTACGATCATGCGGAGAAAGACGGGCACCGCAGCCCTCGCAGAACACGAACTCGGTGTGCTCGGGACCATCGCCCGGACCCACATAGGCGTTGCAGTAGGGGCAGAACGAGGCGCCGTCCTCGATGGTCTTTAGGCAATGCGGGCAGATCACGGCATCCTCTTTTCGAAGCAATTCAAACAATCGAGGTTAGAGCATAACATCGCCACGGCCCCACAGGAGCAAGGCACCAATTCAACATCGCCAGGGCGCGTAGCTACTTCTTCTTTTTGCTTGGCATCGAAACTTTGATGCCTTGGGCGGACTTGGTTACGCGGGAGCGCTTGGCGCCCGTGGGCTTCTTTTTCTTGGGCTGGACCTGGGCCACGCCCTCGAGTGCGCGGGCCTCGGCCTCGCGAGCGGTGCGATCTTCGCGGCGCTGCGCCATGTCGGCGGCGACGCGCTTGGCAAAACGCTCCGCCGTCGAACCCGTCGAGCTCACCTTGCCGCCACCGCGACCCAGGTGAACGCGCACACCGCGGCCAAAACCAGTTGCGGCATGACGACGACGCGGCTTGAGCGAATCCATCATCGTGGCGAGCTTAAAGAACACCGAGCAGGTAAAGACCACGATGACAGCCAAGATAACCATCTGGCCCATCGTCAGGTTGGCAATAGACAGCAGCTTCGGGAATCCGATAACGCCCACCAAGATGCCGGCGACTACAAACACAAAGAGCACCACACGTAGGGGCGTGAGAGGCTGCGAGATGCGCCAGATCAGGCTGACGCTCGCCGCGCACGACGTAAGCAGGCACATCGTAGACAGCGTAAGCTGGCTAAAGCCAAACACGCGCGCCACAAAGATATCGAGCGCTGCGGCCAAAATAACCGCAATCGACGCCGGCAGTGCCCGCTTGAGCACGTTCGTCAGGAACGACCCCTTCACGCGAGCATTGTTGGGCTCCAGGCCCAACACAAAGCCCGGCGCGCCGATACAGAAGAAGTTAATGAGCGTCATCTGGATGGGCTCGAAGGGGTACGGCGGCAGCGCGATGCACAGCGCCGCCAGGCCCATCGAGAACAGCGTCTTAGTCAGGAACAGCGAGGCCGAACGCTGCAGGTTGTTGATGGAGCGACGGCCCTCGGCCACCACGGCGGGCATCGAGGCAAAATCGTTGTCGACGAGCACGATCTCGGCCACGTTGCGCGCGGCATCGGAGCCGGCCGCCATGGCGACGGAGCAGTCGGCCTCCTTGAGCGCCAGCACGTCGTTGACGCCGTCGCCCGTCATGACCACGGTGTGCTCGCGGCGCTTGAGCGCTTGCACGAGCTCGCGCTTCTGCTGCGGGGTCACACGACCAAAGACATGGTAGCGGTCCACTGCGGCATCGAGCTTGGCCGGCGTATCGAGCGTCGTGGCGTCCACATAAGCGTCCGCCCCCGGCACACCCACCACACGCGCGATCGACGACACCGTACGCGGGTCGTCTCCACTGATCACGTTGAGGGTCACGCCCTGCTCGTTAAAGTAGCCGATGGTCTCGGTCGCCGAGGTACGGATCTCGTCGCGTATGGTCACAAAGCCCACGGGCTCGGCCTCGCCCACCATATCGCCATCGGGCGTAAAGCCGTCAACGCGCGCCACCACGAGCACGCGGCAGGTATCGGCAAGCTCGGCGACACGGTTCTCGACCTGGGCAAACGCACGATCAGAGAGCACAAACTGCGCCGCACCCATCACATATGAGCCCTGTGCAAACGACGCGCCGCTCCACTTTTTGGAAGACGAGAACGGAATGACCGACAGCGGCTCGGACACCTCGACCGGACGGTCGGCGTAATAGTTGAGCAGCGCCTGACAGGTCTCGTTGGCATCGGCCGAGGTCGCACGCGCCACGTTAGCCAGGGCAAAATCGAGCACCGTGGTATCGACGGGAACAGATGCCCCGTTCTCCCCCACGCCCAGGGCAACGCCCTCGACCGGTAGCGGATAGGTACCCTCGACCTCCATGCGGCCCGACGTGATGGTGCCCGTCTTGTCCAGGCACAGCACGTCGACGCGAGCGAGCGTCTCGATGCAGTAAAGCTGCTGCGCCAGCACCTTGCGGCGGGCCAGGCGCACCGTGGCGATGGCGAGCACCGACGAGGTCAGAAGCACCAGGCCTTGCGGGATCATGCCCAGCAGGGCGCCCACCGTGGACAGCAGCGCCGACGAAGGCACATGACCAGCCAACAGCTCGGAGAAGCACCACGAAAGCGCGCTATCGCCCGGGGTTCCCGCGGCATCCCACAGCTCGCTCACACTCGAGGCAAACAACGCCAAACCGAGCGGGATCATGATGATGCTCGCAAAGCGCACGATGGCGTTAAGCGCGTTCATGATCTCGGAATTGACCTTTTTGACGTACTTGGCCTCGTTATTAATTTTGGCCACGTAGTTGTCGGCGCCGACATGGATCACGCGGGCGCGCAGCAGGCCCGAGTCGATAAAGCTGCCGCTCATGAGCTCAGAACCAGGCTGTTTCTTAATAAGATCGCTCTCGCCCGTCAGCAGGCTCTCATTCACGAGCGCCTCGCCCGAAACCACCACGGCGTCAGCGGGGATCTGGTCGCCGCGCCCCAAGCGGATGATGTCATCGAGCACGATCTGGTCCAGGTCGAGCTCCACCTCGGCGCCGTCGCGCACCGCGATGGCCTTCTTGGAGGTCAGCAGCGTGAGTTTATCGACCATCTTCTTAGAGCGCATGGACTGAATGACGCCAATAGCGGTATTGAGGAACACCACGAACAAAAACGTCAGGTTCTTAAACGACCCGGTCACAATGACCAGGAGCGCCAAGATCACGTTGATCAAATTGAACAGCGTGCAGAGGTTCTCGATGATGAGCTCTTTGACCGACTTGGTCTTGAGCTCCATGTTGCGGTTGATCTTACCGGCGGCGATGCGCTCCTCGACCTCGGCGGTCGAGAGTCCGCGCTCGATATCCGTTGCTGCCATACCACGTCCCATCACGTCGCGTCGGTATAAGAAAAACCGCCCGGACCATGCGAGGTTCGGACGGTCTCACGTTCGATGGTGCCCCATGTTGGATTCGAACCAACGGCCTTCTGCTCCGGAGGCAGACGCTCTAATCCCCTGAGCTAATAGGGCCAACGTTTGGCATTATACCCAAGTGCACCACGGGCTATCAAAATAAAAGAAAAAGCTTTGCAATTCCGAGGAAGACCGAGGAAGACGCGGCTCAACGGCCCACTTTAGAAGGCAAAAGCGAGTCAGATAGTATAAACTCTCATGCACCATATGTACACGGCTCGCGATGCGGGCCGTTTTTGCAAGGGTTATCCATCGAGGTGAGAGGCACACCATGATTGCAATTTTAAAAGAGAGCGCCAGCGACGAGGCCGTCAGCCATATCGTCAGCTGGATTGAGAAAAAGGGCCTGAAGACCGATGTCTCGCGCGGCGAGAATGAGACGATCATCGGCCTGGTGGGCGATACGACCAAGATCGACCCGTTCCTGCTCGAGTCCATGGATGTCGTCGAGCGCGTGCAGCGCGTCTCCGAGCCGTTCAAGCGCGCCAACCGCAAGTTCCACCCCGAGGACTCCGTCATCGACTGCGGCCACGGCGTACATGTAGGCGGCGACCAGTTCCAGGTCATCGCCGGCCCGTGCTCCGTCGAGGGCGAGAACCTCATCCGCATCGCCCGCCGCGTGAAGGCAGCAGGCGCCACGATGCTGCGCGGCGGCGCCTACAAGCCCCGCACGTCCCCGTACGCCTACCAGGGCATGGGCCCCGCCGGCCTCGATCTGCTGTGCGAGGCGTCTGCCGAGCTCGATATTCCGATCGTCACCGAGATCATGGACCCGCGCGACGTGCAGGTCTTCCTGGACAAGAAGATCGACGTCATGCAGATCGGCGCCCGCAACGCCCAGAACTTCCCTCTGCTCAAAGAGGTCGGCAAGACCAAGACCCCGGTCCTGCTCAAGCGCGGTATGTCCGGCACGATCGATGAGCTGCTCATGGCCGCCGAGTACATCATGAGCGAGGGCAACGACAACGTCATCCTGTGCGAGCGCGGCATCCGCACCTTCGAGACCCGCACCCGCAACACCTTCGACCTCAACGCCGTGCCGGTGCTGCACCACCTTTCGCACCTGCCCGTTGTCGCCGACCCCAGCCACGCCACAGGCTACACCCGCTACGTTGAGCCCATGGCGCTCGCCGCGACCGCCTGCGGTGCCAACGGCCTGGAGATCGAGGTCCACGACGAGCCGAGCCGCGCCTGGTCCGACGGCGCCCAGGCCCTCACCCCCGATCAGTTCGACGACACCATGCGCCGCATCCGAGCCATCCGCGAGGTTGTCTGCCAAGAGACCATGGAGTAGCCCATGGGTACGGTGAGAAACGCGCGCGTTAACCAGGGCGGCCCCAAGTGCGCCGGCATCGTCGGCCTTGGCCTCATCGGCGGCAGCTTTGCCCGCGGCTATGCGCAGGCGGGCGTCCGCGTGCTGGCCTGGGACCCCGATGACGATGTCATGACGGCCGCCAGTATGGGCACCGTTGCCGGCGAGCTCAACGACGAGACGCTCGGCGAATGCGACATCATCGTCCTGGCATGCTACCCCGAGGCCTGCATCGAGTGGCTCGAGGCACATGCCCAGGCACTCGCCGACGCCACCGACACCGAGGCCATCATGGGCCCCGTGGTGATCGACACGGTGGGCGTCAAGGGCATCGTGTGCGAGCGCGCCTTTGAGCTTGCCCGCGAGCACGGCTTTTACTTTGTGGGCGCGCACCCCATGGCGGGCACGCAGTACTCGGGCTATGCGCACTCCCGCGCCGACCTGTTCCAGGGCGCGCCACTCGTGCTCGTGCCGCCAGCGGTGGACGATGCGCTCAAGCTGGAGCTTTTGGGCCAGGTGCGCGAGATGGTGCGCCCCTTGGGCTTTGGCAAGTTCAGCGTGACCAGCGCCGCCGAGCACGACCGCGTCATCGCCTTCACGAGCCAGCTTGCGCACGTGGTATCCAACGCCTACGTCAAAAGCCCCACAGCCCAGGTCCACCACGGCTTTTCGGCCGGTAGCTACCGCGATCTCACCCGCGTGGCGCACCTCAACCCGCAAATGTGGTCCGAGCTCATGATCGACGACGCCGACGCACTCGCCTTCGAGATCGACCATCTGATCGAGTCGCTTGGCGCCTACAGCCGTGCACTCAAGGACCGCGACCAGCGCTATCTGGAGAATCTCCTTGCCGAGGGCGACCGCATTAAGCGCGCACTCGACGACGAGGCCTCCCACTAGACCACCTATCACGCCAGGTCGAAAGGACCGAAGCTTATGGCGATTACCATCGATATCGACACCGCACGCCCCTACCAGGTGCATGTGGGCACGTTTTTGCTGGAGCAGGCGGGACCGCTCGTGCGCGCCACTGCCGGCGGCACCAAAGCCGTCATCGTGACGGACACCAACGTCGGCCCGCTCTACCAGATGCCCGTTAAGCAGAGCCTGGAGGCGTCAGGCTACGAGGTGAGCATCTGCACCTTCGAGGCCGGCGAGGCCCATAAGCGTGCCGAGACCTATGTTGCCATTTTGGAGTTTGTGGCCGAGCACGAGCTTTCGCGCTCAGATGTGATCGTGGCGCTCGGCGGTGGCGTCGTGGGCGACGTGGCGGGTTTTGTGGCCGCCACCTACATGCGCGGCTGCAAGTTTGTGCAGATTCCCACGAGCCTGCTCGCCATGGTGGATTCGTCGGTGGGAGGCAAGACCGCCATAGACCTGGCTGCCGGCAAGAACTTGGTCGGCGCCTTTTGGCAGCCGAGCGTGGTTATCGCCGACGTGGGGTGCCTGGCCACCCTCACGCCCGAGCAGTTCGCCGACGGCTGCGGCGAGGTCGTCAAGCACGCGGTAATCGCCGACCCGGAGCTTTTCGCCGAGCTGGAGAAGACCCCGCTCACGCTGGAGCTGCTCAACCAGGACGTGGCTCGCGTGGCGCTTATCATTGCCCGCAATATCGACATCAAACGCGCCGTGGTCGTCGCCGACGAGCGCGAAACCAACCAGCGCAAGCTCCTCAATTTTGGACACAGCGCCGGGCACGCCGTCGAGGCCTGCGAGCACTTTGAGCTCGGACACGGCAACTGCGTTTCGATCGGCATGGGCATCATCACGCGTGCCGCAGCCCTGCACGGCATCTGCGATGCCGAGCTGCCCGATCGTATTGAGAAGCTCTGCGCCCGCCACGGCCTCAAGACCCGCTGTGAGCTTTCCGCCGACGCCGTCTTTGCCGAGGCGCTCCACGACAAAAAGCGCGCAGGCGACACCATCGACCTGGTAATTCCGCACGACATTGGCCGTTGCAGCATCGACCGCACGCCGCTTTTCACCTTCCACGATTTGATTGCCGAGGGCCTCGGCCAGAAGGGAGACGCATCCGTATGCTAGCCCGCATCACCCCCTCCCCGCTCAAGGGCACCGTTCCCGCCATCGCGTCCAAGTCGATGGCGCACCGCCTGATTATCTGCGCCGCACTTGCCAACGGCGAGACGCACGTGACCTGCAACACGACCTGCGCCGATATCGAGGCAACGGTGCGCTGCCTTACGGCGCTCGGCGCTCGCATCGAGACCGTCGAGGACGGCTTCCAGGTCCACCCCACCATGAAGAGTGTTGAGTTTGGTCTGCTCAAGGCCCTTGCCGGCGGCACGCTTGACTGCGGTGAAAGTGGCTCCACGCTGCGCTTTATGCTGCCTGTCGCCTGCGCGCTGGGTGCGGATGCCACCTTCGTAGGCCAGGGCCGCCTGGGCGCCCGCCCGCTCTCCCCGCTCTCCGACGAGATCATTGCCGCCGGCTGCGACCTGCAGGGTCTGGGCGGCTTTCCGCTCAAGACGAGCGGCCGCATGCGCCCGGGCACCTTTATCCTGCCGGGCAACGTGAGCTCGCAGTACATCTCCGGCCTGCTGCTGGCAGCCCCGCTTCTGGCCCAGCCCTCCTGCGTGCAGGTGACCGGCCTTATCGAGAGCCGCCCCTATATCAACCTGACCATCCAGGCCATGAAGGCCTTCGGCGTCGAGGTCAACGTCGAGCGCATCCCCGCCAAGGACGGCCAGCCCGAGATCACGAACTTCCGCGTGAGCAGCGGCTCGTACCGCACGCCTGGCAACGTAGCTGTCGAGGGCGACTGGTCCAACGCCGCCTTTTGGCTGTGCGCCGGCGCCATCGGATGCGACCCCATCACCGTCGAGGGCGTGTCGCTGAGCTCCGCACAGGGCGACCGCAACGTGCTTGCCGCGCTTTCGCGCTTTGGCGCCCGCATCGTGCGCTCCACGAACGCCGCCACCGTCCAGTCCGACAAGCTCGCCGGCTTTGAGATGAGCGCCCACGACATTCCGGACCTGGTGCCCGTCATCTCGGCCGTGGCATCACTGGCTCAGGGCCGCACGTTCATCCGTGACTGCGCGCGCCTGCGCATCAAGGAATCTGACCGTCTGGCCACCACCACCCGCGAGCTCACCGCGCTGGGCGCGCAGGTGCGCGTCGCCGGTGACGACCTCATCATCAAGGGCGTCGATGCCTTTACCGGCGGCGAGGTCGATTCGCACAACGACCATCGCATCGCCATGATGGCCGCTATCGCCGCGAGCCGCGCCACCGGCGAGGTCGTGATCCACGGCGCCGAGGCCGTCAACAAGTCCTATCCCGATTTCTTCGACCACTACCGCCTGCTGGGCGGCAAGGTCACGCTCGAGGAGGAATAGCATGTCCTCGACCTTTGGCAACGTCTTGCACTTAAGCATCTTCGGCCAGTCGCACTCCCCCGCCATCGGCTGCTCCCTCGATGGCATCCCGGCAGGTATCGCCGTGGACCAGGAGCAGCTGCAGGCCTTCCTCGACCGTCGCGCCCCCGGTCGCGACGAGACCGCGACCAAGCGCCGCGAGGCCGACGCCGCCCAAATCATCGCCGGCGTGGTCGATGGGCACACCACCGGCGCGCCCATTGCCGCGATTATCGAGAACACCAACACGCGCTCCAAGGATTACTCCGAGCTGCGCCGCAAGCCCCGTCCGGGACATGCGGACTTCCCTGCGCGCGTGAAGTATCACAACATGCACGATGTCGCCGGCGGCGGGCATTTCTCCGGCCGCCTAACGGCACCCTTATGCATCGCCGGCGGCATTGCGCTGCAGGCACTCGAGGCCTGCGGCATTAAAGTGATGGCGCATGTGGCGCAGATCGGCGGCATCTCCGACCTGCCGATGGACGATATGGTCTATCGCGAGGCCGACCGCAAGGCGATCCTTACGAACGATCTGCCGTGCATTGACGCCGCCGCAGCCGGCCGCATGCGTGAGGAGATCCTAGCCGCGCGCGACGAACTCGACAGCATCGGCGGCATCGTGGAGTGCGGCATTTACGGGCTTCCCGCAGGCATCGGCGACCCCATGTTCGACGGCATCGAGAACCGCATCGCGCAGATCGCGTTTGGCATTCCCGCCGTAAAGGGCGTGGAGTTCGGCATGGGCTTTGCCGTGGCCGCCATGCGCGGCAGCGAGAACAACGATCCGTATCGAATCGATGCCGAAACCGGCGAGATCGAGGTCGAATCCAATAACGCCGGCGGCATCCTGGGCGGTATTTCGACCGGCGCTCCCGTCATGTGGCGCATGGCCGTAAAGCCGACGCCCTCAATTGGCCGCGAGCAGCAGACGGTGGACATGGACGCTATGGAAAATGCCGAGCTCTCGGTCCACGGCCGCCACGATCCCTGCATCGTCCCCCGAGCTGTCCCCGTAGCCGAAGCAGCCGCCGCCCTCGCCATCTGGGACGCCCTCCTCGAAGACGCCGCCCAGCGCTAAAAATCTCCGGGGGCCAACTCCGGCCCCCACGCCCACCCAGTGATTTTTCTGGGACGGGGATTAAAAAATCATTTCGTACCTAATGATTTTTTAATCCCCGTCCCAGAAAAATCACCGACACGTGAAAGGGGTCCCTATGGACCTTGCTGACATCCGCCAGGCCATCGATGGCATCGACACCACCCTGCTCAACAGCTTTGTCGAGCGCATGGATATTGCCACCGAAGTCGCCAAATCCAAAATCGAGATGGGCAAGGCCGTCTTTGACCCCGCCCGCGAGCGCTCCAAGCTCAACAACCTCGCCAGCCGCGCGCCCGAGCGCTACGAGGCGCAGACTATCACCCTGTTCCGTCTCCTCATGAGCATGAGCAAGGCCGAGCAGCGGCGCTACATCAACGAGCTCAAGGACATCACCGTCTCGCAAAAGGCCCACGCCACGGCCGCAGCCTCCGACACGCCCTTCCCCCAGATGGCCACCGTCGCCTGCCAGGGCGTCGAAGGCGCCTACAGCCAGATCGCCGCGTGCAAGCTCTTCGACGTGCCCGATATCGCCTTCTTTGAGACCTTCGAGGGCGTTATGCGCGCTGTGCGCGACGGCTTCTGCGAGTTTGGCGTGCTGCCCATCGAGAACTCCACCGCCGGCTCGGTCAACGCCGTCTACGACCTGCTCGCCCAGTTCGACTTCCACATCGTGCGCTCGCTGCGACTCAAGATCGATCACAACTTACTCGTCAAACCCGGCACCAAGCTCGCCGACGTGCGCGAGGTCTACAGCCACGGCCAAGCCATTGCCCAGTGTGCCGGCTTTATCGAGGCCCACAACCTGCACGCCACCAAGTACCCCAACACGGCCATGTCGGCCGAGATGGTCGCCAACTCCGAACGCACCGACGTCGCCGCCATCGCATCGCGCAGCTGCGCGGCACTCTATGGCCTGGAGGTGCTGGAACCCAACATCCAGGACTCGGACAACAACTACACGCGCTTTGTCGTCATCAGCCGCGAGCCGCGCGTCTACCCCGGCGCCAACCGCACCTCACTCATGATCACCACGGCCAATGAGCCGGGCGCCCTCTATCGCGTACTCGAGCGCTTCTACGCGCTCAATATCAACCTCATCAAGCTCGAGAGCCGCCCCATCCCCGGCCACGACTTTGAGTTTATGTTCTACTTTGATCTGGACTGCCCCTTTGGCAGCAAGGCCCTCGACGACTTGCTCGATTCCATCGACGACGTGTGCGAGAGCTTCACCTACTTTGGCAGCTATACGGAGGTGCTCTAGATGACCGATACCGCCGCAACCCGCCCCTACGGCGTGCTAGGCCGCGTACTGGGCCACAGCTACACCCCGACCATCTACAAAGAACTCGCTGGGCTCGAGTACGTGCGATTTGAGCGCGAGCCCGAGGACCTCGCGGCCTTTATGACCGGCAACGAATGGGAAGGCACCAACGTAACCATCCCCTACAAGCGTGCCGTCATGGAATATCTCGACGAGCTGAGTCCACTCGCCAAGCGCATGGGCAACGTCAACACCATCACGCGCCTGCCCGACGGTCGCCTGCGCGGCGATAACACCGACTACTTTGGTTTTCAGTGCCTGGTCGAGGAGCTGGGGGTTGATGTTGCCGGCAAGAAGGTCCTCGTGCTTGGCGCCACCGGTGGCGCCGGCACCACGGCAAGCATGGTACTCGGCGACCTGGGCGCCACCGTGGTGCCCGTGGGCCGCACGAGCGAGGTCAACTACGGCAACATCGCGCAACAATCCGACGCTACGCTGCTCGTCAACTGCACGCCCGCCGGCATGTTCCCCCAATGCCCCGACGCCCCCTGCACGCTCGAAGGGCTCGATGCGCTCGAAGGCGTTATCGACATTGTCTACAACCCCGCCCGCACGGGACTCATGCTCGAGGCCGAGCGCCGCGGCATCCCCTGCATCGGCGGCCTGCTCATGCTTGTGGCCCAGGCAGCGAAAGCCGTCGAGCGCTACACCGGCCAGGTCACCCCGCGCGAGCGCATCCTGGACGTAACGGAACGACTTTCCCGCCGCGAGCAGAACATCGCCCTGATTGGCATGCCGGGTTCGGGCAAGACCCGCGTAGGTGAGCAGATCGCCGAGCTCACGGACCGCGAGCACATCGATCTGGACCGCGCGCTTGAAGAGCGCCTGGGCGTGCCCTGCGCCGACTATATCGTCGAGCGCGGCGAGGAGGCCTTCCGCGAGCAGGAGACGGCGGCGCTGGCCGACATCTCCAAGCGTAGTGGCCTGGTGCTTTCCACGGGCGGCGGCGTGGTCACGCGCGACGAAAACTATCCGCTGCTGCACCAGAACAGCCAGATCGTGATGCTCAACCGCAAGCTCGACGAACTCGCCCACAAGGGTCGCCCCATCACCGCCCGCGATGGCATCGACAAGCTGGCCGAGCAGCGCGTGCCGCGCTACCGCGCCTGGGCCGACTACATCATCGACTCACGCGACTGCGCCGCCAACACCGCCCAGGCCCTCCTCGACACCCTCCCACCCGCTCTCTAATCAAAACCACCACAAAGGGGACAGGCACCTTTGTGGTGGTTTCTCGACTGCAAAGGAAGCAACCATGAAAGCACTCGTCATCAACGGCCCCAACCTCAACATGCTCGGCATTCGCGAGCCGGGCATCTATGGCAGCGACAACTACGACCGCTTAGTGCAGATCTGCCAGGAAGCGGGTGCTGCACAGGGCTTCGACGAGGTCGAGGTCTTCCAGTCTAACCACGAGGGCAGCATCGTCGACAAGATCCAGGAGGCCTACGGCAAGGTCGACGGCATCGTCATCAACCCGGCAGCTTACACGCACACGAGTGTGGCGATCCTCGACGCCCTTAAGGCCGTCGCCATCCCGGCCGTGGAGGTCCACATAAGCGCCGTCGAGACCCGCGAGGACTTCCGCCAGGTAAGCTACGCCCGCCTGGCCTGCTTCGCCACCATCACCGGCGAAGGCCTCCAAGGCTACGCCCACGCGTTGGAGCTGCTGGGGGAACGTCTCGAAAAGTAGCCTCGCGAGCAAATCCATCAACGCGATTCATACGCTAATAATGCCAGTGCCGCCAGCAGCAACCTCGCTACTGGCGGCACTTTATTACTGGCATATAATCATTGCAGTCACACAACGTCTGGAGACGCACATGCTGAGCATTCACCTGGGGGATTACCCCGGTTCCATCTACGATACCGAAACCTATTTTAGGAACTCATACTTGGACTCATGGTTCGAAGACCCTATGGCCGCACGGATTATTAAAAGCGTGGACGGATCAGAGCTCATCGGTCCCCACAACATCGTAAGCAAGCAGCTGGGCTCAATCACCCCACTCGAACTGTCCGGCGGCGTTAAGACGCTGCTGCTGGTGCGCAATCTCCCAAACATGGTGTTCAATGCATCCACTTGCGGAGATAACTGCGCTCGCTGGCTGCTCAAGATTGGCAAAGAGCAAGACGTGCTGGTAACCCTTTATCACATCATGAAATTCCCCTGGAAGCGTTTCGAAATCCGTATTGAAAATGACGGCCGCATCGTCAAGAACATGCAGGAGTTCGTCGGTGCCACGAATGACTTTTTGGATGTCGATGAGTAATGAAGGGAACGCATACCGTTGTCGTAGAGCGCGCAAAGGTCAAATACACGCTCACGTTTAAGCGCAATATTTCCTTTATACGCGGCAACAGCGGAACGGGCAAAACGACGCTCATCTCGATGATTCGCGACTACAACGACCGAGGACCGGAAAGCGGCGTTACACTCAGCTGCGACGTGCCCTGCGAAACGCTTTCCGGCAGACGTTGGAAGCGCGAGCTTTCGATTATCGAGGACTCAATAATCTTTTTAGATGAGGGCAACGAATTTATCTACTCAAAAGACTTCGCAAAAGCCGTTAACGGGTCGTCCAACTATTTTGTTCTGATATCTCGTCGAGACGCCAGCGAGCTTCCCTACAGTGTCGACGAAATCCTAAAGCTGGTAAACACCACGAGTAAAACAATCAATGGTCGAAAGAGCGATAAACGCTTCTACTCGGTAACAAAACCGATATACAGCCACACAGCAAACATGCTTTACCAGGACCTAAATGTTGGATTCGAGGTACCCGACGCCGTAGTTGTTGAGGATAGCAAATCTGGCTATCAATTCTACGACGCTCTTTGCAACCGACTCGGGATCCCCTGCTATACCGCCACCGGCGTTGCGAATCTAAAACGTACGATTCACGAATGTCCCGAGCAAAACATCCTTGCTATTGGAGACGGAGCAGCATTTGGTCCCTACATCGAAAAGGTGCTCGGACAGCGCGTTTACAAGAACGTACGCTTGTTCCTCCCCGAATCATTCGAGTGGACACTCCTGCAATCTGGCCTCATTCCCAGTAACGATATCTTAAAAATCCTCGAGGATCCCTCAAGCTATATCGAAAGCCGCGACTACCTGAGCTGGGAGCGGTTCTTCACCGACGTATTGATCAAGTACTCGGCAGACACTCGCTACGTCTACAGAAAGGCACGGCTCAACGAGCAGTACCTAAAGCCGCAGGCAATGAATGCCCTATCGAAAGTCTTACCGGAGTGTTTGAGGACGAATTAGCAGATTCTTTAAATCATCTAGAAACCGGGGCTATGCACATGAGCTGAAGCTGCTGAAAGAAAGCCTACAACACGCCTGGTACACTAATCCTTGGAACAGAATTATCAGGTTTATTTGTCCCAAATCTTAAGTAACTATTTGATTACATACAAAGGAGCACATCCATGTCCCAGTACGATTACCTCGTCGTCGGTGCCGGCCTCTCGGGCGCCGTATTCGCCAATGCCGCCAGGCGCGCCGGCAAGTCGGTCCTAGTCATCGACCGCCGCGACCACATCGCCGGCAACATCTACACCGAGGACGTCGAGGGCATCCAGGTCCACCGCTACGGCGCACATATCTTCCACACCTCCATGAAGGACGTCTGGGACTACGTCAACCGCTTCGCCGAGTTCAACAACTACGTCAACTCGCCGGTCGCCAACTTCCACGGCAACATGTACAACATGCCCTTCAACATGAACACCTTCGCCAAGATGTGGCCGGGCGTCGTCACGCCGGCGGACGCCAAGGCCAAGATCGCCGAGCAGGTGGCCGCCGAGAACATCGGCGAGCCGGCAAACCTCGAGGAGCAGGCGCTGTCCCTCGTGGGCCGCGACATCTTCGAAACGCTCGTGAAGGGCTACACCGAGAAGCAGTGGGGCCGCGACTGCAAGGATCTGCCCGCAAGCATCATAAAGCGCCTCCCCTGCCGCTTCACCTACGACAACAACTACTTCAACGACCGCTACCAGGGCATCCCCATGGGCGGCTACACCAAGATGATCACCAACATGCTCGAGGGCGTCGAGGTGCGCTGCGGCGTGGAGTACAAGGAGTTGGTCGCCGCCGAGCCCGATATCGCCGCCAGGACGATCTACTGCGGCCCCATCGACGCGTTCTACGACTTCAAGCTGGGCACGCTCGAGTACCGCAGCCTGCGCTTCGAGACCGAGACGCTCGACGAGCAGGACCACCAGGGCGTGGCCGTGGTCAACTACACCGAGCGCGAGGTCCCCTACACGCGCGTCATCGAGCACAAGCACTTCGAGTTCGGCACACAGGACAAGACCGTCATCACGCGCGAATACCCGGCGGACTGGAAGCCCGGCGACGAGCCCTACTACCCCATCAACGACGCCAAGAACGAGGCCCTCTACAGGCAGTACGAGGAGCTGGCGGCGCAGGAGGGCGACGTGATCTTTGCCGGACGCCTGGGCGGCTACAAGTACTACGACATGGACAAGGCCATCGCCGCGGCCTTCGAGCTTGTCCGCAACGAACTGGGCGTGGAGCCGACTGAGGCGTAGAGGCGAGGGCTCAGCAAGCCGATATAAGCAAACAGGAGGTCTGGCGCAGCGTTCATGGGCTGCGCCAGACCTCCTGTTATTAGCGAACTAGTCAATTCGTTCTGTACGCCTCAGATATCGATCAAACTGAGGTACAGTAAAATCAACCTCTCCTCTTGCGGCGGAGTAAATCATGCCCTTGCTAATTAATTGAGCTCGTAGGGGTCCAATAGACGAAACGTCTCTCCCCATATAATGAGCCACATTCGCGAGCGTACAGGGAAGCTCGCCGCAGCGAACCATGGCAATCAAAAACTCCTTTTGCCTTGGAGTGCATCGATCGTATCTAACGCTAAAGAAACCTTCGTCAAGACGCATATCCGTTATAGAGGTGCAGCCGAGCACGGTTTCTAGTGAAATGAACTTACTATCGGATGAAGTCCAAATGGTCGAACAAAGCTCCTGGATGAAATACGGGTAGCCCTCTGTATAGTCAATGATGACATCGACAGCCTCGTCGGAATAGCGCACATCAAGCTTTTGTGCGGGCCTGACAATAGCCTCAACCGCCTTGTCACGAGGAAGCGAATCGACCTTCACGAAGCTAAACTGCCTCTCGGAATAGGTCTTGTCTTCGCCCAGCATCTTTAGAAGCTTGGGCAAGCCGGCACAGCCAAACATAACGGGAAGGCCAAGCTGGGTCGCGCGATGAAGCGCGCACGCCAAGGCTTCAAGTTCTTCTTTACTGGCATACTGCAGCTCGTCAATTCCAATAAAAATCGAAGATCCTGCAGCTTGAGCATATTTTCCTAGAACGACAAGTATATCGGTAAAATCGCCAGATAGATTATGAGACGAGGCGAGAGACGCCCCAAGAACCTCTTCATTAAAGCCCAGAGACAACGAGCCATCGCCCGCATCAACAGATAGCGTTAAGGATGCAAACAGGTTCTTAATCTGTTCCAATTTACTCTTAACGAGTTCAATTCGATTAAGCGAAGCCGATAGCGAGCAACAAGCCGAAGCCAAAGGAGCAATCAAACCCTTCTTCTCTTCGACCTCAATATGGCGGACAAGAATACCCTCGCCCTCGGCTACTGATTCGATCGAGTTAAGCAATACTGTTTTACCAACGCCCCTAAGGCCGTACAAAACAAGCGAACGGCTCTGGTAGTTCGCAGCAAGCGCCTTGAGTTGAAGAGAAGCCGCTTCGAGAATATCGTCGCGCCCGGCAAGATACTTGGGCATCGCGCCCGCACCGGGCGTATACGGATTGCGATAATCGATCATTGCAAGCTCCCAAAGAATAACGGCCGACCGACATTTATGAAACATAATACCAAGACACCGATAAAGTGATTGCTGCGTCTGGCCTACTTGTAGAGCTTCATTACATATAGCGAATAAAAAGGCTGCAAGTCATCCCCATGTCTTGCAGCCCGAGTTTAAACAATAGCACGGCACATGTCTCAAAAAGCAAAGACCCGGCATAATGACCGGGTCTTAAAACGCTATAGGTGCTCCATGGCGGATTCGAACCGTCGACCTTGGGATTAGAAGTCCCCTGCTCTATCCAACTGAGCTAATGGAGCAAATAACCGCACGCCCAAGCAAGCGCAAGCCTGTCAGGCGCAAGTAATTATAACCTAGTTGAACTGCTCGCGATACGCCTTGCAGACCTCATCGACCGGGCCGTCCATGCGAAGGTCACCCTTCTCGATCCAAACGGCACGCTGGCAGATGCGCTCAACCTGCTCCATGGAGTGCGAAACGAACAGAACCGTCACGTCGCCGCTCTGGATAAAGTGCTGGATGCGGGCCTCGCACTTCTGCTGGAAGAACACGTCACCGACGGACAGCGTCTCGTCAACGATCAGAATATCGGGCTCGGTAATCGTCGCGATTGCAAAGGCGATACGCGCCACCATGCCCGAGGAGAAGTTCTTAAGCGGCATATCGACAAAGTTCTGCAGCTCAGCGAACTCGATAATGCCGTCAAAGTTGGCGTCGATGAACTCCTTGGTATAGCCGAGCAGGGCGCCGTTTAGATAGATGTTCTCGCGGGCGGTCAGCTCGGGGTCAAAGCCGGCACCAAGCTCAATCAGAGGCGCGATGTTACCGTGCACCTTAACGCTGCCCTCGCTAGGCTCAAGCACGCCAGCGATAATCTTGAGCATCGTAGACTTGCCGGAGCCATTGGTGCCGACCAGACCCACGACCTCGCCACGATGAATATCGAACGAGATGTGTTTGAGCGCCCTAAACTCCTCAAAGAACAACTCGTGCTTGGCAAGCTTGATGAAGTACTCCTTGAGGTTGGTCAGCGACTCGGACGCCATGTTAAAGATCATGGTGACGTCGTCGACCTCGACAGCCAGAGGCTGCTCGCTGTAATCAACAACAGATTCAGTCATCACAGCACTCCTTAGATGTAGAGGATGAACTTGCGCTCAGACTTATGGAACACGGTGTAGCCAATAACAAGCGCAAGAACCGCCCAAGCAACGCACATACCAAACGTCACAAGCGAAGGCGTAGTCTGGAACAGGAAGATATCGCGCATAAACTGCAGGTAGTTATACATGGGGTTCGCATAGACCAGAATGCGCACGAGATGCGGCATTTGCGCAACGAAGTCGGTCGTCCAGAAAATAGGCGTGATGTAAGTCCACGCCGTAATGACGACGCTCCACAGATGCATGACATCGCGGAAGAAGACCGTGAGGGCGGAGAGCATCATGCCCAGGCCCATGCAGAAGCACATAAGCAGCAGTAGGCAGACCGGCAGCAGAATCAGGTGCCAAGAAGGCATAACGTGGAACCACAGCATAACGATGGCAACAGCGACCAGCGAGAAGGCAAAGTTAACCAGCGAGAAGAGCACCTTCTGCACCGGGAAGACCCAGCGGTGCACTTTAACCTTCTTAAGCAGCGGAGCCGCGCCCACAATCGACGTCAGCGCCTGGTTCGTAGACTCGGACATAACGGCAAAGGTAACGTTACCCACGATCAAGTACAGCGGGTACATCTCGGGCGTAATCGAACCATTGCGGCCCTGAGCGAAAATCGTCGAGAACACGATGGCCATGACGATCATCATCAGCAGCGGGTTGAGCACCGACCATGCGACGCCCAGAACGCTACGGCGATACTTGATCTTAAAATCCTTGGTAACCAGCTGACGAAGGATAAACGCGTCCTTCTCAAATTCGTTCTTAGCAAACGTCGCAGGCAGACTGCGAGTTTCTTGTTGCTTTGTCTGATCCGACACGGATGCAACTCCTTTACTCGTAATCGTTGACAAACGAACAGTATAGACCCGCTCCTAGCACCGGAAGGCGGCATTGCGAAACTGGAAAACTATCCCACAACATCGTTTTCGGGACGTCTTCCATCAGACAGCATGCCGCGAGCGACCACCACAAGCACGGCAGGAAGACCAAATTGAGCAGCCACGATATAACGAGGCCAGTACCAAATAGGACTGGCAATAAAGAGCGTCCCGTACAACAACAAAAATGGCAAAAGCGGCAAAGCAAACCTTGCGCGACCACAAGACACCAACAGTGCTGTCGAAAACATGAGCAACCAAAAGACAACGGCGCCAGGAATAGACCAAGCGCTCAGTCCAATCGCCACATCAACATCATCGCCAAGGGGCGCAAGCAAGTTGCGAAATGTAACTCCCGTAGAAGCCTTTGCGTCGGCCACAAGGTTATACGGAACGCCCATGAGAAAGTTTTCAGGCAGACCGTCAGCACCCTTTACATTTGGGGTCCAAAAACCAAACGTCTGCAGTTCCCACGCCTCAAAGTATATCGAAGGGTTACGCGAAAGCATCAAGGCCCAATGAGCCCAGAATCCATCCTTTAAATGGTCCGAATTAAAGTCATCGTTCCATTTAAGCGGATCGATAATACTGGGGTGGTAAACCTCCTTGTAACGATCAAGCGGGAGCAGCTCGTTCATATAAGAACGGTCGGACTCGGACATTCCGCCATCGAGCGCGGCAACGCGAGCCATCTGAGCAAGCGGAATACCCACTGACTCAACATCCTCCGATGGAACAACGCCCAGAGCCGAGTACACGGGCCCCGTAATAACCAAGCATGTGACAAGCGCAAATCCAAGAGATACGGCCAAACGAGAGGCAGGTTTCATCGGGGCAATGCAGCCGAGTCGGCCCAAAGCTACAACTATCGCAAGCACCACGAATAGCGCAGCGCAAATATACAAACCGTTATTCCGTAGAAGCATAACGCCCAACGCTAGGGCACCAAAAACGAGCAAACGCAACGCGCTCGACCGGGAATCCTTTCCCGTGACGGCATCGGCAAGCATGGTCACCATCAAGACAAGACAGCAGGAAAACAACGGGTCTTTCCAAAGCGCCACAGAATAAAGAGCGCAATACCGTGACAAGCCAAAATAGACTACGAGCAGCCAAGCCCAGCGAGAGGAGACCCCCAAGCGGGAAGTCACCCAAATTGAAAGATAGCCAAACGTGCTGGCAACACAGGCCATCTGAAGCACCGTTAGCAAGGCAACGCCCACCGAAGGGCTCATCCCCATAAGGCCTGCAATTTTGATACAAGCAGCCATCATCATGGTGAATGCAACCGGATGATGGTTGCTCAAAGGGTTCCACCCCATAATCTGAGCGAACGACGAGAAGGTATCCCCAAAAAACAGGCCGGGACAATACCTCAGGAAGAACGGGAGATACAAAAGAAATATCACTAGAGCACGGACCGCAACAGATAGGAGTCGAATGGACGAGTCACCATCATTAGTCCGCAGCGAGTCATTGCAGAAAACACAGCAGCGGCAACGACAAGACAGCTGAACAAGCACCGACAAGACCCAAAAGACCAGCGCCGACATCACCCAAAAAGCAACAAAATCAATCGCGGAATACGGCTCAATATAGTTCTCGTAAATCCCGCCGGCAATCACCGGTTCAGTCACACGAATATGCGCTCCCAGCACAAGAACAAACGAAAAAACAAGGGAAATCACTAAGCAGCAAGCTCTACCGACAACCGACGGAAATGCAAAATCCCTGCACGCAAACTTATTGAAATTAACCAATGATGCGATTATCGCAACACATGCCAAGACTGATGGAAACAGGTCGAAGGAACCACTACAATACGTCACCGTAGCGATGCTTGCTGCAAGCAGCAAAACAGCACGTGTCACATCTAATAACCTGAACTCTCGAATCAATGCGCCCATCCTAACCACGAAACAAACGATTCGATTGTACGCGACCAAAGGAACCTTCATGGCCGAGCAAACGATTGCCGTTATTATCCCCTGTTACAACGAGGCAGTCACCATCGGAAAAGTCATCGACGACTTTCACCGTGAGCTTCCGCAAGCGACGGTCTATGTCTATGACAACAACTCGTCGGACGACACCTCACGCATCGCCACCGAGCACGGCGCCACGGTGCGCCTTGAACCCCGTCAGGGAAAGGGCAACGTATGCCGCCAGATGTTTCGCGACATCGACGCCGATTGCTACCTGATGGTCGACGGAGACGACACCTACCCCGCCGAGGCGGCCAAAGCCCTCTGCGAGCCCATCCTTAACGGCACGGCCGATATGACCGTAGGCGACCGCCTTTCCAACGGCACCTACGCCGAGGAAAACAAGCGTGCCTTCCACGGCTTTGGCAACAATCTGGTCCGCGCCATGATCAAGTGGATCTATGGCTACAGCTTCGATGATGTCATGACCGGCTACCGCGCCATGAGCCGTCCGTTCGTCAAAACCTTCCCCGTGCTTTCCGAGGGCTTCCAGATCGAAACCGAGCTCTCAATCCACGCCGTCGACCACCGCTGGCGCATCAAAGATGTGCCCATCGAGTACCGCGACCGTCCGGAAGGCTCCGAGTCCAAGCTCAATACCGTGAGCGACGGCATTAAAGTCGTCGCGATGATCGGCACGCTGTTCAAGGACTACCGCCCGCTGAAGTTCTTCAGCCTCGTCGCGCTTCTGTTTGCGGTAATCGGCCTTGCCCTGGGCATGCCCATCGTTGTCGAGTACTTTCAGACCGGCCTGGTCCCGCGCTTCCCCACCGCCATACTCGCCGCGTCGTTTATGTTCCTGTGCGGTCTGAGCCTTGCGACCGGATTCATCCTGGATTCTGTGGCAAAGGTTGAGAAAAAGCAGTGGGAGGTCAACGTGTACAGCAAATACGCCTACGATGACCAGCCCGGCCACCCTACTTCCAAGCCAAGCGAGAGGTAAACCACCATGCCGCTCATCTCCATCGTCGTGCCGTGCTACAACGAGCAGGAATCACTTCCGATCTTTCTCAAAGAGCTCGATGGCGTCGTTCGCATCATGACTCAGCAGGACCCCGAGATCTCCTTTGAAGCCGTCCTCATCGACGATGGCTCGGCAGACAAAACGCTTGCCGTCATGAAAGCAGAAGCCGCGGCGGCGCATCCATACGCCATCTGCTGGCACTCTTTCTCGCGCAACTTTGGCAAGGAGGCGGCGCTACTCGCCGGACTCCAGCACGCAAAGGGCGACTATGTCGCCACCATGGACGCCGACATGCAGGACCCGCCCTCGCTCCTACCGCAGATGTACGAGATCTTGCAGACCGAAAACTACGACAACGTCGCCACACGCAGGACCACCCGCGAAGGCGAGCCTCCCATCAGGTCGTTCTGTGCCCGTATGTTCTACAAGATCATCAACCGCATTTCAAAGGCCGACATCGTCGACGGAGCACGCGATTTTAGGCTCATGAAGCGACTTATGGTCAACGCCATCATCTCCATGGGCGAATACAACCGATTCTCCAAGGGCATTTACGGCTGGGTTGGCTTCAAAACCAAATGGCTCCCCTACGTAAACGTCAACCGCGTGGCCGGCGAGACCAAATGGAGCTTTTGGTCGCTGCTCCTCTATTCCATCGACGGCATCGTCGCTTTTTCCACAGCGCCGCTCTCCCTCGCCGCCCTCACGGGTATCGTTTTCTGTCTCATCGCCATCCTGGGATTTATCGTCATCCTGGTCAAAACGCTTGTTTGGGGCGACCCCGTAGGCGGATGGCCCTCCCTTGCCTGCCTCATAACGCTGTTTGGCGGCATGCAGCTCCTGTGCCTGGGAATCATCGGTGAATACTTGGCAAAAGCCTACTTGGAAACCAAGCGACGTCCCATCTATATCATTCGAGAATCCAACGAGGAATCTGATGACACGGCCCAATAACAGCACGCTCAAGAATGTGGCGTTCTACGCCGCCTGCTTCGCATTTTCCGTCGCACTCTTTGTCGCACTTGCAGCGGCGGGGCATGTCTACCCCCTTGGCGACAACTCGTTTCTCACCAACGATCTCAAATACCAATACATCGACTTCTTCGCGTGGTTTCGCCGCGTCCTTTTAGGCGAGGCAAACCTTCGCTATTCCTTCTCGCAGGGACTCGGCATGAACACATGGGGGCTCTATAGCTACTACCTCGCCAGCCCCTTCAACCTGCTCTGCGTGCTGTTTCCCGCAGACAAGCTGACGCTCTTCGTATTTGCCATAACCGCGCTCAAACTGGGCTGCATCCACATCAGCAGCGCTTGGTATGTGCAAAAGCGCTTTGACCTGTCCAAGCCCGCCGCATTCTTGCTATCCCTCTCGTTCACGTTTTGCAGCTGGACCATAAGTAATTTGTGTAATCCGCTCTGGATTGATTGCCTTATCCTGCTACCCATCTGCGCCTTCGGATGCTACGAGCTCATTCGCGAACAAAATATGGTACGCCTCGTTATTGCGATTGCTCTCAATGTCATGTTCTGTTGGTATACGGCCTATATCAACATCCTATTCCTCTGCATCTTCGTATTGGTTGAGTTTGTCGATTACGTCGCTGCAGAAGGATTTAGCTGGATGCTCACGCTCGACCGGGCCCTACGATTTGCAGGGGCTATGATGCTTGGGCTGCTCCTGTCCGCCTGGACCTTTTTGCCGACCATCCTTGCCATGGCAAAAGGCGGCCCCGTGCTGGCACTTGGCCCCTTGCTTAAAACAGGCCTCAAATCGCTCATCAGGGGCTTCATCCCCGGCATGTGGGTGAATAACGGGAACACGCCGCAGTTCTATTGCGGCGTAATCATGATGTTACTTGCAATAAGCCTACTGTTTAACCGCAAGGTTTCGGCCAAGATACGCATCGCAACGTTCGTCGTCACAGCCGTCCTGATCGCTAGCTCCGTTTTGAGCCCGCTCGAGTACATCTGGTGCGGCATGCGCGTTCCCAACGGGTTCTATTCGCGCACAGCCTTTTTGCTGGGCTTCTTTACGATGTGGGCCGCAGGCTATTCGTTGCAGGTGTTCGAGGGCCAGCCCAAATTTCGTCATGTCTATCGACCCGCCGTCGTATTACCAATCCTGACAATCACCGCAATTGAGTTGTTTATCAACGCCCATGTGATGTGGAACCAACTGTACGCAGGCTATTCCGAAGATGCCAACTGTACCTATGTGACTACCGCAACCAACACGATCACAGCCATTCAAGACCAGGATTCTGCGTCATTCTACCGCATCGATCGAACGACCACGCGCACCGATAGCGCCGCCCTCAACGAGGGCTTAGCGCTTGGGTACAACCAGCTGTCGTCCTACTCATCCGCAAATAACCCGCAGGCAATTGCATTGCTCAACTCCCTTGGATACAGCAGCGCCGGCGAGTTTTCGACCCGTTATGCCGAACCCATTCTTGCCGTCGATGCCCTGCTGGGAGTTAAGTACGCCATTGCCGAACACAGCCCCGCAGGATACGTTACGGCAAAGGCAAATCAAACCGACTCCGCAAGCACGGTCTACGAGAATCCCAATGCGCTCAGCGCTGGCATCGCAGCTTCGAGCGGCGTTCAAAACAGCACGTTAGAGGGCAAGAACCCCTTCGAAAAGCAAAATGACCTATACAGCAAAATCCTGGGCCGCGAGGTAGAGCTCTATACCAAAATCGAGGCTACGAACACGGAAAATGGTGAGAACCAAAAGCAATGGAGCGTTACCGTTCCGGCGGAGTCCATCGGATACCTCTACATTAACAAAGATGCGACCGCCGGCAGTTATTGGCCAGTCACCCTTACCATCGACCAGCGAACGATCACAAACGAGGCCTGGAGATTCGACAATAATATCCGCCAGATTGCGGATGCATCGGACGCCCCGAGCCAGCATACGGTGTCAATCGGAGTCGCAGAGGGTTATACGGACATGCCCCAAGACAATGAGCCGGTCTTTTACGCCCTCAATCTGGACGTTTTCCAGCAGATTATGAACGAGCTTAAGACGAACGAATTTGTTCCGACGGTTTTTAAGGACGGAAGGATCGAAGGCGAGTATACCGCCAAGTATGACGGCAACCTGCTGTTGAGCGTTCCGTACGATGAGGGCTGGAACATAACGGTAAACGGAACCGCCGCAGAACTAACGCCCGCCGCCGATAAGGGCCTGTCGTCCCTGAACGTGCAGAAAGGCGCGAATAGGATCGTGATGACCTACAAGACTCCGGGTGCCCTTGCGGGGCTTGCAGTGAGTCTGGCGACCAACGTCGCCCTTGTTGCAGCGGGGCTATACGCCAGGCATAAGAAAAGCCGCCGTTAACAAGCGGCGGCTTTTACTCTCGAAAAGTTAATAGCGGCTAGAGCGTCTTGAGGTACTCCCCCAGCTCTTCCTCCCAGTCGGGCATGTTGAACCCGACCGACTCGAGCCTGGAAAGGTCGAGCGCGGAGTGGACCGGGCGCGGGGCGACGGGACCGGCGGCGCTCGCGTAGTAGTCGGCGGTGCTGACCGGCACGACCTTATCCCCGTTGCCGTTGGCGGCCTCGAAGACGGCGCGGGCGATGTCGGCCCAGCTCTTCACAGAACCGGAGCCCGTGCAGTTGTAGGTCCCATAGGGGGCGTGCGTCCCCAGCACGTGGAAGATGGCCTGCGCCATGTCGCGCGTGAAGGTCAGGCGTCCCAGCTGGTCGTCCACGACGGTGACCTGCGCGAGCCCGTCCTCCGGGTCGGCGACGCGGTCGGACAGCCCCTTCATGGTCTTGACGAAGTTGTGGCCCTCGCCGATGACCCAGGAGCTTCGCATGATGTAGTGGCGCGGGCACCCCGCCACGGCGATGTCGCCGGCGGCCTTGGTCTGGCCGTAGACGGACAGCGGGCTGAGGGGCTCCTCCTCGTCATGCACCTCCGCGGTGCCGTCGAAGACGTAGTCGGAGGAGACGTGGACCAGGGTGATGCCGTGCCCGGCGCAGGTGCGTGCGAGAAGCGCCGGCCCGGTCGCGTTGGCCTTCCAGGCGGTCACGCGGCCCTCGGGGGTCTCCGCTTTATCCACGGCCGTGTAGGCGCCGCAGTTGATCACGGTGCCGTAGAGCGACCAGTCGTACTTGGAGTAGGGGTCCGGGTCTGACATGTCGAAGGGGTCGATGTCGCAGAAGTCGAAGTCCTTGGCGACGCCGCGCTCCTCCGCCAGCGCGCGGACCGCATGGCCCAGCTGGCCGTTGCAGCCGGTGACGAGGGTGCGCCTGGGAGCCATGGGGACGACGTCCTTCAGCATCGGGTGGTTGAGGTCGGCCTCGGAGACGGTGGCCTCGGCCAGCGGGATCGGCCACTCGATGGCGAGCTCGGGGTCGGCGAGGTTCACGAAGGTGTAGGTCCTCTTCAGCTCGAGGGACCAGTGGGCGTCCACCAGGTAGGTGTAGGCGGTGCCGTCCTCCAGGGCCTGGAAGGAGTTGCCCACGCCGCGCGGGACGTAGATGGCCTTGGACGGGTCGAGCGTGCAGGTGTAGACCTTGCCGAAGGTCTCGCTTCCCTCGCGCAGGTCCACCCAGGCGCCGAAGACCGAGCCGCGGGCCACGGAGATGAACTTGTCCCAGGGCTCGGCGTGGATGCCGCGGGTGACGCCGCGGCTGTCGTTATAGGAGATGTTGTTCTGGACGACCCTGAGATCGGGGATGCCCAGTGCGGTCATCTTGGCGCGCTGCCAGTTCTCCTTGAACCAGCCGCGCGAGTCACCGTGGACGGCCAGGTCGACGACCTTGAGGCCCTCGATGCCGGTCTCGGCGACGGAGAGGTCCTTCTCGAATGCGATATCTGCCATGTGGAAAAAGCTCCTATCGAAGAGGTTGGATAACCGGGGGTGCCCGCGCGGGGACGCAGGATCATCCCCATGCCCTGCGGCCCCGCGCGGGCGCCCCGCGGTGCGCTTCGCCGGGGTGTGGCCTACTGGCCCTGTGCGCGGTAACGGGCCTCGGTGGCCTCCTTGGCCGGGCGCCACCAGGACTCGTTGGCGACGTACCAGTCGATCGTCTGCTTCAGCCC
Organism: Collinsella sp. AM43-1; assembly: GCF_003467925.1. Taxonomy (NCBI): domain Bacteria; kingdom Bacillati; phylum Actinomycetota; class Coriobacteriia; order Coriobacteriales; family Coriobacteriaceae; genus Collinsella; species Collinsella sp. AM43-1. The sequence goes on from NZ_QSFR01000006.1 coordinate 139,277, forward strand.
CCCGGCGAAGTCGGTGTGGGCCGGCCTCCAGCCGAGCTCGCGCTGGAGCTTGGTGCTGTCGATGGCGTAGCGGCGGTCGTGGCCGGGGCGGTCGGCGACCCAGTCGAAGTCCTCGGGGTCGCGGCCCATCGCCTCGAGGATCATGCGCAGGACGGTGATGTTGTTCTTCTCCCCATTGGCGCCGATGAGGTAGGTCTCCCCCATGCGGCCCTTGGCGAGGATGTCCCAGCAGGCCGAGGAGTGGTCCTCGGTGTGGATCCAGTCGCGGACGTTCTCGCCGCGGCCGTAGAGCTTGGGGCGGACGCCGTCGATGATGTTCGTGATCTGCCTGGGGATGAACTTCTCCACGTGCTGGTAGGGACCGTAGTTGTTGGAGCAGTTGGAGATCGTGGTTCGCAGCCCGTAGGTGCGGGTCCAGGCGCGCACGAGCATGTCGGAGGACGCCTTGGTGGAGCTGTACGGCGAGGACGGGCGGTACGGCGTCTCCTCGGTGAACTTCGCCGGGTCGTCGAGCGCGAGGTCGCCGTAGACCTCGTCGGTGGAGACGTGGTGGTAGCGGACGCCGTATTTCCTCACGGCCTCCAGCAGGCGGAAGGTGCCCTCCACGTTGGTGCGCAGGAACGGCTCGGGGTCCGCGATGGAGTTGTCGTTGTGGCTCTCGGCGGCGTAGTGCACGATCGCGTCGTGGCCCGGGACGATGCGGTCCAGCAGCTCCGCGTCGCAGATGTCGCCCACGACGAGCTCCACGCGGTCGGAGGGCAGCCCGGCGATGTTCTCTGGGTTGCCGGCGTAGGTCAGCTTGTCCAGGACGGTCACATGCACGTCGGGGTGGTTGTTGACCACGTAGTGCACGAAGTTGCTGCCGATGAAGCCGCAGCCGCCCGTGACGATGATGTTCTTGGGTTCAAAAATCTCAGACATGAAAATCCAATCTGAAGCATGTACAGCTTCTTTAGTATGCCGCAGGAAGTGACGACGCGACACTATTCAACAAAACTATCGGACATTTCGGCATGCGATAAGAGCCATAACCTTCGCAGAATTACCTCCCGTACAAAACGCCTCCGGAATGCAGTCCTTGTCGTAGTGAAAAACCGAATCCCCAGTTATTTCACGTAAGTACTTATAGAAGAAATCCTCCCAGCTTTTAAACTTCTCACTGTTTACAAAGGCTTCTGGGGTTTCCAAAACCGTCTTAACATCTAGCCCTGAAATTACGCCGGAGCTCAGCAGAAGCCATTCGAACGACTCGGGAAGACAAACCGTAACAGTATCGCGGTGAATGTCTTGCAGCTTAAGGACGCGGTCCGCATAGCACCCAAATGCCGCTCCGTCCGCAACAACAAACACGCGATCGTCGAGATGCTGATCCAACCAGCGCAAAATCGCGCTGTTCGTCATGGCCGAAGTACAGGTAAGCTCACTGTCAGCGAAATGCCGTTCAAAGAACTGGAAACCAGACCTACTGTCCTCGCATAGAAGGATAGAAAAGTCCTGTTTTGGCGCCGACCGGGAAATAGCATAACGATGATTCCCGCGATCTTGATAAACAGGGATGAAAGAATGGTATTTTCCGCTCGTCTTAATCTTGTAAATCTCATCCACGCTATACGGAAGATTGGGGAAATCAGCCCTTGAGATCAGCACGAAATAATTCGAGGAATACAGCACATGATGGGCAAACTCATCAGAATGAATCTCTTTTAAGCCCTCATCGACAAATACAATCGAGTCATGAACGGACGAAAGCTGGTTTCGCCAATCATAATCGGTCAAAGCGACACAGGGACAATCACATTGCAAGGAAACACCCGACTGCTCGCCCGTTCGCATGTAGTCTGCGACCATGTCAAACAGTGTCGTCTTACCCGTGCCGCTATCGCCACGCACAATAGTGATGTTCCGCTTGATGGTAAATGTGTACTTAGTTCCCCTGCGGCGGGAAATCTTAACGAGATGCGAACCGTTCATAAGCAGTACCTACAGATACGGAATCGACTCGTGAATCAATTCGGCCATGTTGTGAACGATTCGGCCACTATTCACGACTTTAATTTTAAAATCCTCGCGACCAAAGTCCATCACATGATAGAGATTCACAACGAGCTTGCGATCTTTCGCCATGTCGAGAATCCACTTGGCACAGTTGTCACCACAGGTAGAAGCGTTAAAAATTTGCTTACGATCAAATCTCATAAGCAGCAGCGTTTTCACGCCACCAGAAAGCTGGAGTGGGGAGATGGATCCAAGCACAGGGCTTTCGATGACGTTTTCGGAGACAACATCCGATCGATCGACATCTTTAATTATCGAGACTGCATAGGGATTCGTAATCCAAGAAGACCGGTAAGAGTTTTTGAAATATGTCGCTGTGTTGTAAATCGCTTCTGGCATATCGCCAAAGTAGACGCTTAACACATCCACTCCCAATCATATTGTCTTTATGGTCAACGTAATCATAACGAAAGGGGCCACCAGATAAACGGTGGCCCCTAAAAGAAAACAAGCTGGCGCTAGTACTCGCGCGGGCTGTTGACGATCTCGCCGGCGGCGACCTTCTTCAGGTGCTGCCCGTAGACCGACTTGCCGTAGGCCTTGGCGGCCTCCTCGAGCTCGGCGGTGGTGATCCAGCCGTTCTCCCAGGCGATCTCCTCGGGGACCGAGACCGGCAGGTCCTGGGAGTGTTCCACGGCGCGGACGAACTCCGCGGCCTCGTGCAGGCTCTCCATGGTGCCGGTGTCCAGCCACGCGTACCCGCGGCCCAGCGTCACGACGGACAGCGTCCCCTCCTCCAGGTACATCTGGTTGAGCGTGGTGATCTCCAGCTCGCCGCGGGCCGACGGCTCGACCCTATGCGCCTTGGCGGCCACGT
>NZ_QSFR01000007.1:0-1545 GCF_003467925.1 Collinsella sp. AM43-1
GGGGTGTTCCTATAGTTTTGTCAACTGGGAAATGCTCTCCGTGCGACCGAATCGCGGCATGCTGACGCCAAGCCATTAGGCCGGTGGGCTTCAGTCTGCTCGGTGCGTTTCGGCTAGGCTGCGTAAGGCACCCTGTCTCGCATGACCGCGTAGATGACCTTCAGTCTCTTTCGCGCCAGCGCCTTGAGCGCCTTGCCGTGCGACATGCCCCGCTCCCGGCACCTGGTGTAGTAGTCGCCCCATCTCCCCTCTGTCCGGGTAAGGCAGTTACATGAGAATATGAGCAGGTTCTTCAGCCTCTTGTTGCCTTGGCGCGATGCCGTCACCGAGGAGATCGAGGTTCCCGACTGGCGGTTGCGCGGCGCCAGGCCGCAGTACGACGCGAGCCTGTCGTGACTGGGGAAGTCTTCGATGTCGATGGAGATCGCAAGCTCGGAAGCGGTTTTGGGCCCGATGCCCGGCACCGTCAGGAGGCATCGGTAGGTATCGTCGCCCTCGAGCAGGGCGGAGATCTCCGCCGTGATCGCCTCGATCTCCGCCGAGTTCTCGGATATCCTGCGCGCGAGCAGTTTCACCGCCCGGTCCTCGGCGGCGACGACCGACGCATCCGGCCTTGTCGAGGAGGTTGTCGAGCGGACGAGGGCCTCGATCTTACCGCGCGCCGCCCCACGCGTGAGCGCCGCCGCCCTGCGGGGCCCGGCGTCGGCTACCGACCAGGCCCCGCCGAGGGATGCCATGAGCCTCAGCTGGGGCCCGTCGGACAGGTCGACCAGTGCCTCGAAGGCGGGGCACGATTCCAGCAGGATGCTGCGCAGCCGGTTCTTATTCCTAGTGTTCTCGCAGGTCAGGAAGTTCCTCTGGGCGGCCAGCGCCCTCGCCGCCGCAATCGTCGGACCCGGGTCTCCGACCGGCAGGAGCGCGTCGGGGATGCCAAGCGCCGTCTTCGCGATGACCATCGCGTCTCGCTCGTCGGTCTTGGCGTCGCCGGCGAAGAGCCTGGCGGCCCCGTGCGCCGCGAGTCCCGGCAGGTACGCCGCCGACATCCCGGCCGCCCTGGCGCGGGCGAGCGCGAGGGCGCCTATGTTGCGCGACTGGTCGACGACCACGAGCGCATCGGGGAAGCGGCCGAACAGCGAGTCCAGGTCGTCCTCCCTGTTCGCGACGGGGGTGCTCAACAGCACCTCGCCATCTCGAGTCGCGACGCATGCCCAGTGGGACGATTTCCCGACATCGAGCCCGATGACGGCTTCCGGCATTCTAATTGGTGCCACGGTGGTATCCTCCAATCGGTAGGCCGATCGGAACCCCTCCCCGCGACACCCACATTACCTGGCCGTGGCGCTTGCGCCCGGCAGTTTCCTATCAGTCGTCCGGAGCGGCGAGCGCCCCCGGTGGCAACACCCCCCGGGCCCTCTACGGGGCAGGGGCAGACGGCCATCCGGAGGCGCCCGATCGGCGGCCCCTCGGGGCTTGCCCGTATCGTAGGCAATGCGCCGAATGCTCGCCATCGAAATTTATCGATGGCCTATTTCAGACTGTAATGGG
>NZ_QSFR01000007.1:1555-133124 GCF_003467925.1 Collinsella sp. AM43-1
GCGGCCCCTCGGGGCTTGCCCGTATCGTAGGCAATGCGCCGAATGCTCGCCATCGAAATTTATCGATGGCCTATTTCAGACTGTAATGGGCGGTCCAGACGGGCCGCCCCCCTTCTTGTCTCGAAAATCTACCGGGGTGGATTAGCGGCGCTCGAGGACCGCGACGGTCTCGGTGTGGTCGGTATGAGGGAACATGTCGACCGGCGTGATCTTGAGCAGGCGATAGCCTCCGTCGAGGAGCTGGTGCAGGTCACGCTCTTGGGTCACGGGGTTGCAGCTGATATAGGTGATGCGGCGCGGCTTGAGTGCGCAGGCGGCTTCGAGGAACTCGGGGGTGGAGCCGGCGCGCGGCGGGTCGATGGAAAGGACGTCGACGCGTTCGTTGTTGTCGGCGGCATCGAGGATGTAATCGGTGGCGTCGTCGGCCATAAACCAAGCGCTGCGGGTGAGGCCGTTGAGCTCGGCATTGCGACGTGCGTCGGCAATGCCCGCCGGGTTGCGCTCCACGCCGAGCAGCATAATGCCGACACCTCTGTCCTGGGCATCCTTCGCGGCGCACAGACCGATGGTGCCGCTGCCGCAGTAAGCGTCCATAAGAATGTTGCCCTGCTGCAGGTCCATGCCGTCAATCGCGAGCTGATAGAGCAGCTCGGTCTGCTGCGGATTGGTCTGATAGAACGCGGTAGGGGAGATATCGAATTCGCAACCGAGCAGCTGGTCGCGCATGCACTCGGCGCCATAGACGATACGAGTCTCCTCACCCAAGATGGCGTTACCGGGACGGCCATTGATATTTTGGGCAACGGTGACGATATGCGGATCGAGTGCCGCGACGGCCTCAAAGAACTCCTGTGCATGCGGTAAGTCACGCTGGGCGGTCACGAGCGTAACCATGACCTGGTCGGTACGCCAACCGCAGCGGACGACGGCATAGCGAAGCAAACCAAGATGCTTGTCCTCATTAAAGGCGGGAATATGCAGCCGCTCAGCTTCGCGCGCGATGCCATTGAGAATCTGACGGGCACCTGGCGCCTCGACAGGACACTCGGGTACGGCAACGATCTTGTGCGTGCCACGCTCAAAGAAACCGCAACGGACAGCGCCCTCCTTACCGGGAGCAAAGGGAGTGGCAGCCTTATGACGAAAGCCACGCGGCGCAGGATATTTACCCGGGTCGCCCAGGGTAACACCCATACCGCGAATGGGATCAACGGCAATACCCTCGCGCTCGCAGAGCTCAGCAAACAGCTCTTCCATAGCAGCCTGCTTGGCCGCCAGCTGCTTCTTATAAGGACGATTGAGCGCCGTGCATCCACCACAAGCCCGCATGATGGAACAAGGCGACTTGGGATCCACGGCCTTTCGCGCAGGCGAAACCGAATCTTTATGTGGGCGCTTGGTGCGAGCCTGAGATGCCTTGTCCTCGCTCCGATGAGAACTGGGGCGCTTGGCCTTAGCCTTTCCCTTGGCTGACTTACCCTTCGCGTCCTGAGACGACTTGGATTTCTTAGAAGATTTTTTCTCCTGAGACCCCTCAGCCGCCTCGATCAAAGCACGACGAGCCTTACGCTCCGCACGAGATTCTGCCATGAATTAACTCCACTAATGTATATAAATTGAAAGCTGCATGCATTGTACCGTGCCAAGCCAGCGGGCGATATGCAAGCAGTCGTTTCATGTCAGCGACGAGTTCAACGACGTTTGCCCGCAGGGCGCCGGGGCAGGGGTTAAGTTTGTCGCGAGTTCCGCACGAACAGGAGGCCACTTAATGTGGCCTCCGTCGTGAGCAGGACTGTAGAGCAGCAAACTTAACCCCTGTCCCGGTGCCCGGCGGGCAACCTCTCCCTTGTACTCCATCTCACTAAAGTGTATGATGCTGAACGTTACATGATTCACTTTACCTAACTAAAGTGCCATCAAGGGGGAATACCATGAATACCGATATGTCTCGTCGTCAGTTTGTTGGTCTAGCCGGCTCGTTTGCCACGGTGCTTGGCCTTGGTCTTGTCGGCTGCGGCGGTGGTGCCGGCAAGGGCTCCGCTGCTGGATCTACCGCGGCCAAGGATGTGAAGGGTGCTGCGGAGTCCAAAAAGCTCGTGGTGGGCTTTGACAAGTCCTATCCTCCGTACGGCTTTGTGGGCGATGACGGCGAATATACGGGCTTTGACCTTGATCTGGCCAAGGCCGTTGCCGATAAGCAGGGCTGGGAGGTCAAATACGAGGCCATCGATTGGGATGCCAAGGATACGCTGCTCAACTCGGGTGCCATCAACTGCATCTGGAACGGCTTTACCATGGAGGGTCGCGAGGACGACTACACGTTCTCCGAGCCGTACATGCTCAACGAGCAGGTGCTCGTGGTCAAGAAGGACGCGGGTATCAAGAGCTGGGACGATCTTGCCGGCAAGACCGTGATTACCCAGACCGATTCCGCCGCACAGGATGTGCTCGAGGGCGACCAGAAGGATCTGGCCGCGACGTTTGCCACGCTCGATACCATCGGTGAGTACAACACGGCCTTTATGCAGCTCGAGAGCGGCGCGGTCGATGCCGTGGCATGCGACCTTTCGATTGCCCAGTATCAGCTTGCCGCCAAGCCCGATGCTTATACGCAGCTTGATAAGCCGCTGTCTAGCGAGCACTATGCCGTCGGCTTTAAGAAGGGCGACACCAAGTCGGCCGATGCTGTAACCGAGTCGCTCAAGGCGCTCTATGAGGACGGCACGGTCAAGGACCTGTGCGATAAGTACGCAAGCTATGGTCTGTCCTTCGACAACTGGGTTCTCAAATAGCGGCTTTCCCAGGCACCCGATTTTGCCGTTCAAACCGTCGCTTGCGTACATTTAGTACGCGGCGCTCCTCTTTCACGGCAAACTCGGGCACCTGGAAAACCCGCTTTAGCATTGGGTTCGCTGTTCCGTTACTGTGAAAGAGAGCTTGGGTTGTCTATTCAGGTCATGATGCAGATGCTTGGCCAGGGCTTCTTGGTCAGTTTGCAGCTGTTTGTGCTGACGCTGCTCGGATCGATTCCGTTGGGAATCCCCGTGGCGTTTATGCGTATGAGTAAGATCGCGCCGCTTCGCTGGATTGCGCGCATCTACATTTCGGTCATGCGCGGTACGCCGCTCATGCTGCAGATGTTTGCCATCTACTTTGCCCCGTACTACGTGTTTGGCATTTCGCTCACGCCCGATTCCAAGTGGACGGCGTGCGTTGTGGCATTCATCATCAACTACGCCGGCTACTTTGCCGAGATCTATCGCTCGGGACTGCAGTCCATTCCGCGCGGTCAATACGAGGCTGCCGAGGTGCTGGGCTACTCGCGCATGCAGACGTTTCTGTATATCGTGATGCCGCAGGTCGCCAAGCGCATTTTGCCGGCGATGGGCAACGAGATTATCACGCTGGTCAAGGATACGTCGCTGGCATTTGCCATTGGCGTGGGTGAGATGTTCTCGACGGCCAAGGCGCTGGTCGCCTCGCAGGTGAGCATGGTGCCGTTTGCGATCGCGGCGCTGATCTACTGGGTCTTTAACTTTGTGGTCGAGATGCTGCTGGGCGCCGCCGAGAAAAAATTGGATTACTACCATGACTAGATCGTTCCGCCGTTCTAACGAACGGCGGACTGCTCGACGCTGCGCGCGTGCCTGACGGCCAATCTGCTCCTCAAGCCGTCGCTTGCGTACAGAAGTACGCGGCGCTCCTCTTTCGGAGCACATTGTCTCGCCAGTCACACGCTCGCTGACTTTTTAAACACATGGAGGTTCCCGTGTCCGGAACGGTAATGAATATATTGAACGCGCGCAAGGCGTTTGGCGGCAATGAGGTGCTCAAGGATATCTCGCTCGAGGTCAAGCGTGGCGAGGTCGTGGCGATTATCGGGCCTTCGGGTGGCGGCAAGTCCACGCTGCTGCGGTGTGCCACGCTGCTCGAGACACTCGACGGAGGCTCGCTCTCGTTTGGTGACCTTGCCGTTGCGACGGATGCGGGTTCGGGCGCGGTGTACGCAAAGGGCGATGTGCCTAAACAGGCGCGCTCGCGGTTTGGTCTGGTGTTTCAGAACTACAATCTGTTCCCGCACTATACCGTGATGAAAAATATCACCGATGCACCGATTCGCGTGCTTAAGTGCCCGCGCGAGCAGGCGGAAGCTCGCGCGCACGAGCTTATTGCGCAGATGGGGCTTACGGGCAACGAGAACAAGGTGCCCTGCGAGCTTTCGGGCGGTCAGCAACAGCGTGTGAGTATCGCCCGCGCCTTGGCGCTCGACCCGGAGATCTTGTTCTTTGACGAGCCGACCTCGGCGCTCGATCCCGAGCTAACGGCCGAGGTGCTGCGCGTCATTAAGGACCTCGCTGCGCAGAATATGACGATGGTGATCGTGACCCATGCGATGCAGTTTGCGCGCGATGTTGCCGACCGCGTGGTCTTTATGGACGGCGGTCGTATTGTCGAGGAGGGACCTGCCGAGCAGGTCATCGACCATCCGCGCGAGCAGCGCACGCATGAGTTCTTGAGCCGCATCGAGGGATAGGCTCAGGTATTTACTCAACTATTAATTGAGGCGAAGCCGCCGCAGGTCTTACGGTCTGTGGCGGCTTTTTGTTTGCGTCGACGGGGTTCAATAATCGACTCACAAGCTTGTCTCTTCCTCTCGCCGCCTGTATTCATACGTGCGCCGAAAGGTATGCATGGACAGCCGCCCGTGAGGGTAGGGTGGTGGCATAGGACATTTGGAGGGTGAGTCGGCTCGGCTGCCGACCATGCTGCTCCTGGGACGGCACCGACCGCGAACCCTCCCCGTTGGCGTCGCGCATTGCGCGCGGCCCTGCAAGGAGGTCATCATGGGTGCTCCCAAGACCGGTAACGTAAGGAACGTGGTGCTCGTAGGCCAAGGCGGGGTGGGCAAGACTTCACTCGCCGAGGCCATGCTCCACCTTTCCGGCAAGACCGCCCGCCTGGGCGGCCACGACGGCACCAAGCCCACGCTCGACTATGACCCTGAAGAGGTCAAGCGTGCATTTTCCATCTCGACGACCATTGCGCCGATCGACTGGAAGGGCGCGCGCATCAACGTGCTCGATGCCCCGTGCTATCCCGATTTTATCGGCGACGCCTATGCCGCGATGAGCGTCTGCGAGACGGCTCTGTTTGTTGTCGACGCCGAGGCCGGCCCGCAGCCTACGACGGTTAAGCTCTGGTATGCCGCCGAGGACCTGCGTCTGGCGCGTGCGGTGTTTGTAAACCGCCTGTCGCGCTCCGAGGCCAGCTTTGCGACCACGATGGACCTGCTGCAGGAGCGCTTTGGTACGCGCCTGGGCGCCGTGACCCTGGGCTGGGGCGAGGGCGAGGACTTTGACGGCATCATCGACCTGGTGCGCATGAAGGCGCGCCATTGCAACGGCGCCGAAGCCGTTGAGTCGGAGATCCCCGAGGAGTATCGTGCCCAGGCCGAGGAGGCCCATGACCATCTGTGCGAGCTGGTGGCCGAGGCTGACGACGAGCTGATGATGAAGTACCTGGAAGGCGAGGAGACGCTGACGCAGGAAGAGCTCGAGGGCCTGCTGTCGAAGGCGATCGCCGAGCGCATCTTTGTGCCGGTCTTTGCGGGCGATTGCATTAAGGAGCAGGGCGTCAACTCGCTGATGGACGACATCGCCACGTACTTCCCGGCGCCGACGGACTACGGCGAGATGCCGCTCATCGACGGCGATTCGCTCAAGATCTCGAGTGACGATGACCGCCCGGTGGCGTTTGTGTTTAAGACCCTGGCCGATCCGCAACAGGGTCGCATCAGCTTTATCAAGGTGCTGACGGGCACGCTTGAGCCGGGCCTTGAGCTGATCAATGCGCGCACGCGCAAGGGCGAGCGTCTGGCTCACCTGTATGTGATGTGCGGTCGTGATATGACCGAGGTCGGCCACGCCTATGCCGGCGATATCATCGTGGCACCCAAGCTGGCTGCCGAGACGGGCGACACGCTCTCGATTACCGGTAAGGTCGAGGCTGCGGCGTTTAAGTTCCCCAACTCGCAGTACCGTATTGCCATCGAGGCCGAGAATCGCGGCGACGAAGAGAAGCTCTACACGTTTATCGAGAAGGCTTGCAAGGCCGATCCAACCATGAGCATCGACCGCGACGAGGAGACCGGCCAGACCATTATCTCTGCGGTAGGCGAGGCACAGGTTTCGGTTCTGCTCAATCGCCTTGAGGACCGTACCAAGGTTGTGGCAAAGAGCGTGCCGATCCGTATTCCGTATCGCGAAACCATCCGCCGCACGGCAAGCGCTCAGGGTCGTCACAAGAAGCAGACCGGCGGTGCCGGTCAGTACGGCGACTGCTGGCTGCGCGTGGAGCCGCTCATTGGGCCCGACGGCACGAGCGACGGCTACGAGTTTGTGGACGAGGTCGTGGGCGGCCGCATCCCGCGCTCGCTCATCCCCGCCGTGGACAAGGGTGTCCAGGAGACCATGAAGGACGGCATCATCGCTGGCTACCCGCTCACGGGCATTCGCGTGGCTGTGTACGACGGCTCGTATCACAGCGTCGACTCCAACGAGATGGCGTTCCGCGCGGCGGCTCGCATCGGCCTGCGAAAGGCATGCGCCGATGCCGATCCGGTGGTACTGGAGCCCATCGAGGAAATTACGGTGACTATCCCCGAGAGCTATGCCGGCGCCGTGATGGGCGACATCTCGGCCTCGCGCGGTCGCGTGACGGGTATGGAGACCGACGAGCGCGGCGATACCGTGGTCATTGCCCAGGCCCCGCTGGCCGAGCTGACGGATTACTCGACGCGCCTGCGCTCTATCACGCGCGGCACGGGCGACTTTACCATGAAGCCCGCGGGCTATGAGCAGGTGCCCTATGACGTGCAGGCCAAGCTGGTCGAGCGCTATGAGGAGGGCCGCGCTAAGTAGCGTGTGGCTTTGTCTGCGCCACGCATGTCGATGTACGGGCCGCTCTGGGTAATCCGGAGCGGCCCTTTTTGATTCCCGGTGGGGTTGCAAATCGGTTCTCGTCGCGGCTCGGGGCTAATCCCCCGAGGCCTGGTTGCGGCCGGTGGCGTAGTCGATCTGCACATGCGGCTGCAAGTTGTAGCAGTACACGTGGAAGCACAGGGTCTTGCCGTGGTCCTCGATCGATTGTGCTTCCAGACGAATGCCACGACAGACGAGCTCCTCCTCGTTGTACATAGGCGTGACGCGATAGAGCACGTGGTTGCCCGTGTCGCGGACGTAGTCGAGGATCTGCTCTTCAAACGGCAGCATGCCCGTCTCGTTGAGATAGCGCGTGCCGGTGAGGAGATTTTTGCGGTTGGCGTTTTCGCCGCAGAGTGACCAGGCGATGAGGTGGCAGCGGTTGTAGAGGCTCTGGCCTGGAATAAAGTCGTAGCGCTGCTGGTGCCAACCGGCAGGATGGATACGCGAGATATCGCCGCGCTTGCCCTGACCGAGCGATTCGGGGCCCACGCAGGCGAGCGCCTTGCGAGTGCGGCCCAGGCTGTCGAGCTTGGAGAATTTCTTAAAGCAGCCCTCTTCGGTGGCACGATCGTATTCATCGAGTGTGAATGACGGCGTGCCGAGCGGGTGCGTGCTGTCGGCGCGAAGGGCAACGTAGGGGTTGCCGGCGTAGTCGGGAATGCTGCTGAGATATACGCCACGGGCGCGGTTGAGGTCGGGGTTTTCCACCTCGTCGATGGGGGCGGCGGCGCTGTCTGTGGAAGCGTCGTCGGTGTCGCTTGCGGCGGAATCGGGGCCATCGCCAGAGTCTTGGCTATTTTGAGAGTCCTCGGAGCTCGCTGTTCCCGATTCGAGCCGGGCAACCAGGTCCGCCTCGTCGTCGGTGCGGCTGGGACTCTCGTTTTGCTTCTCGGCCAGAGCCGCCGCCTGCTCATCACTTTGCGGCGACAGCAACTTGGGCGCCCCATCGAGCGATCCCGTAAACAGCGCAAACCCCAGCACCACGGCGGTGCCGATGGAAAGTGCTTGCTTGTAGGCGGACTTGCGCGACATTGAGGCTCCTGGATGGACGGTTGGGAATCTACCAGTCTAGCAGGAGCCGGCAGAGGCCGTTCTGTCGAACAAATACTTAAGATTTGGGACAAACGCTACTGGTTCATTTGCTTCATATTTGACGTATGGCTAGATCGAGGTGGAGTCGAGCCAGTTGAGCTTGCACTCGAGAATGCGCTGCTCGCCGGGTTGGCTGCTGCCATCAAGCAAGGCGAGCAGCATCTCGGCCGCCTCCCTGCCTTCCTGGTCGACGGGCTCGATGATCGTGGAGACGGTCGGCGTGGTGAGGTTGGTCCAGTCTTCGCAGTTGAGTCCCAAAAGACCTATTTGCTGCGGAAGTAGATGGGCCATGGGTTGGAGGGCCTTGTAGACACGGGGAAGCGCCCATTGGTTTTGTACGAAGATGGGCGTGCGCTTGGCGGGGTTGAACTTGTATTTAAAGTATTCGGTAAGCTCGTTGATTGACGGCTTGTTGTGATCGATGGGGATGGCTTTGTAGAGCTGCCCATTCGCGGCCAATGCCTCGGCATATCCCTGAAAACGTTCCATGCGAGTGCGCATTTCGGTCATGTTGGCGGCGATGGAAAAGAAGTCTTCGTAGCCGGCGTCGAGAAGCGCCTGCGTGGCATTGTACACGCCGTCGTAGAGGTTGGTTTTGATCCAGCTGGTGCCTGGGCTGTAGATGGCCGCGTCAAAAAAGACGACGGGCTTGCCGGCGCGCTTGATGCGGTCGTGGACTGCCTTGAAATTTGCCGTGGGCTGGATGATAAAACCATCGACGCCCAGTGAGAGCATTTTGTCGACATACATGAGCTCGGTCTCGGGGTTAAAGTTGCTCGTGCAAACGACCGTCTGGTAGCCCGCGGGGAGCATGACCTGCTCCATGCCGTTGAGGACGAGGCCCGCCCATTTGTTGGTGTTATCCAAGATGATGATGGCGATGACGTGGGTCTGCTTGCCGGTGAGCGTTTGCGCTTGGGCGTTGGGAACGTATCCGAGTTCCTTGATGACGCGCGCAATCTTTGCCTGCGTCTTCTCGCTAAGCTTTTCTCGTTTGTCGTTGAGGTAATACGAGACGCTTGCCGTCGAGGTTCCCGCCTCTCGAGCGACGTCTGCGATCGTAACGCGCTGTTTTGCCACAGCGACTCCTTCCGACAGATGAGCATTTTCCAACATGATGACTTTGAGTCTTGGTGAGGGATGCGCTTTGGTGAGCGACTTTTTCCTTTCATATGAGTATGCAACAAATGCGGTATATGGGTGGGGTCGAAATTTGTGACCGGCATGCGCATCTGCCGTCTACCGAGAAAATCAAATACTTCTTGACTTTTGAAATCGAGGGTAAAATCGCAGGATTCATTTTTGGTTAAACGCATAACTAAATAGCGTAACCAACGCTCTGACCTGCGCGTTTACCGAAATAAACTGGCATTAAGAAAAACGAGCACCTATATTGGTCTTGTCGAAAAGACAGCAAGTCCAAACGGCAGGGGATGCTCCGGAGGCCTCCGCAAACGGTGTCTTGCGCACGCAACTCTATGAAAAGAGGGAAGCAATGAAGATCGTAGGCGTTGCCGCCTGTACCGTGGGTATCGCCCACACGTATATGGCCCAGAAGGCGATTCAGGATGAATGCGCCGCTCGTGGCATCGAGTGCAAAGTCGAGGCTCAGGGTGGTCTGGGTATCGAGAATGAGCTCACGCAGGAAGACGTTGATTCCGCCGACCTGGTCCTGGAGTCCGTCGACGTGGGTGTCGAGAACGAGGACCGTTTTGAGCAGAAGATGGCCGAGGGCAAGTTCCTGAAGGTTGGTACCTCGGATGTAATCGCCGATCCGGCAAAGATCATCGACCAGGCTATTGAGATCATCAAGGCGACGGGCGGCTCCGTTGACGCGCCCAAGGCCGAGGCCAAGGCAGAGAAGAAGGCCGTCTCCGCTGCCCCGCAGGCCCCGACACCGGCGTCCAAGCAGTCCATCTTTGCCGATCCTGGCAAGACGCTGCTCAATGCATTCAATACCGGCGTTTCCTATTTTATCCCCATTGTCGTTATCGGCGGCGTGTTCCTTGCCTTCTCGCTGGCATCCGGCACCGCCGGCGCCAATGGCATGGAGGTTACGAACCCGCTGATGGTGAGCCTTAACACCATCGGTATGGCCGGCATCTCTATGATGATTCCGGTGCTTGCGGCATACATCTCCTACTCGATGGCCGGCAAGCCCGCGCTCGCCCCTGGTTTTGTCCTGGGCTACCTGGTCAACAACGCGGTCGTTACCCCTAATGGCAACAGCGTTTCGACCGGTTTCTTGGGCGCCATGATCATGGCGGTCATCTGTGGCTACTTTGTCCGCTGGATGAAGACCTGGAAGGTCAACAACACCATCCAGACCATCATGCCCATCCTGATCATCCCGATTCTGACCTCGCTTGTCCTGGGTATGGCCTATATCTACATCCTGGCCACGCCGCTTGGCTTTGTGATGGACTGGCTCACCAGCGTGCTCGGCAGCCTGCAGGGCGGCTCCGCCGTCGTCCTGGGCCTGGTCATTGGTGTTATGACCGCCTTCGACATGGGTGGCCCCATCAACAAGACCGCCTCGACCTTTACCATGGCTATCATGGCATCCGGCATCTACGGCCCTAACGGTATGTTCCGCGTTGCCGTCGCCGTTCCCCCGATCGCCTGTGGCCTCGCTGCGCTCATCGCCAAGAACAAGTTCGATGACGCCGACCGTCAGATGGGCATCTCCGCACTGTTCATGGGCTGCATCGGTATTACCGAGGGCGCCATTCCCTTCGCGGTCAAGGATCTCGGCCACACCCTTCCCGGCATCTGCATCGGCTCTGCCGTGGGCGCTGCTCTCGCCGCCTTCCAGGGTATCGACTGCTACGTCCCGCACGGTGGCTTTATCGTCGCCCTTGCCACCAACAACGTCGCGCTGTTCTGCCTGGACATCGTGATTGGCTCCGTGGTCGCCGCTGCAATCCTGATTGCCATGAAGCCCACGCTCGATAAGCAGGCCAAGTAAACCTTTAAGGACTCCGGTTGTGCGGAGGGATGGATTTGACTCCGCACAACCGCCCCTACACAACAAAATCCATCCGTACTGATAGGGCCCGCATCTGGGTCCCAGGGAACTTTTGTCAAAAATCCTCTGGAGAAGGAGAACAAAATGTCCAACCTCACCATCCGCCAGGCCGTTCAGGGCATGCTCAAGCTGCAGGATAGCGGCGATCACGCAACCATGGTCGGCATTGGCCCCATGAGCCCCAACCTGATTCAGGCCGTGTTCGAGCTTGCCAAGGACGAGGATTTCCCGCCCATGTTTATTGCCAGCCGCAATCAGGTCGATATGGACGAGATGGGCGCCGGCTACGTCAACGGTTGGGACCAGACGCGCTTTGCCGCCGACATCAAGAAGGTTGCCGACGAGGTGGGTTACACCGGTCCGTACTACCTGTGCCGCGATCACGGCGGTCCGTGGCAGCGCGACGAGGAGCGTAACGCCCACCTGCCCGAGGACGAGGCCATGGAGCTCGCCCGCAAGTCCTTTGTCGCCGACATGGAGGCGGGCTTTGACCTGCTGATGGTCGACCCCACCAAGGACCCCTATCAGATCGGCAAGGTTATTCCGCTCGACGTGGTGCTTCGCCGCACGATCGATCTTATCGACTACCTTGAGCAATACCGTCGCGAGCATAACCTGCCCGAGGTTGCCTATGAGGTCGGTACCGAGGAGACCAATGGCGGCTTGACCTCTACCGATAAGTACGAGGAGTTCATTTCTCAGCTGCAGCCCGAGCTCGAGAAGCGCGGCTGCCCCATGCCCACCTTTATCGTCGGCCAGACCGGCACCCTTACCCGCTGGACGGAGCAGGTCGGTCACTACAACTTCAAGAACGCTCGCGAGCTTGCCGATATGGCCAAGCGCTACGGCGTGGGTCTGAAGGAGCACAACGCCGACTACCTGGATGACGCGACGCTGCTCGAGCATATCCCGGCACACGTGACCGCCTCCAACGTTGCTCCGCAGTATGGCACCGAGGAGACCCGCGCTTACCTCAAACTCTGCGCTACCGAGCAGATTCTGGTCGACAACGGCCTGTGCGACGATCCCTCCGACCTGTATCACACGCTGCTGGTCAAGGCTATCAAGACCGAGCGTTGGCGCAAGTGGATGACCGGCGACGACGTCAACCTGCAGGTTGACGACATCCTGGCCGACGACGAGCTCAGCCTGAAGATTCTGGATGTCTCCGGCCACTACGCCTTTAACGATCCCGAGGTCAAGGAGCAGGTCGAGAAACTCTATCGCAACCTCGCTGCCCAGGACATCGACGGCAAGCGCTTTGTGATCGAGCACATCAAGCGCCCGATCAAGCAGTACGTCGTCGGCCTTAACCTCAAGGGCGTCACGAGCCGCATCGAGAAGGCTCTCTAAGTAGCTTTTCCTACACGACGCCGGGTCCGGGGCATGTCCCAGCTGCGGGCCCGGCACATAGGACAAAGGGACATCCCCTTTGTCCTATTTTTTGAGTTTTGGATTCCTTAGAAGGAGTTTGCACCATGAAGTTCTTTATCGATACCGCCAACCTTGACGAGATCGCCGAGGCCAAGAGCTGGGGCTGCCTGGCCGGTGTTACCACCAATCCGTCCCTGTATGCCAAGACCGGCGGTAAGCTCGCCGACTTTGAGCCCCATATGCTCAAGATTGCCGAGCTCTGCGAGGGTCTGCCCGTGTCTGCCGAGTCTACCGCCACCACGGCCGAGGGCATGATCGAGGAGGGCAAGCGCCTTGCCGCTCTGGCTCCCAACATCGTGGTTAAGCTTCCCATGTGCGAGGCCGGCCTCGCCGCCTGCCGCGCGTTGGCCGATGCAGGCGTGCGCGTCAACATGACGCTTGTCTTCTCGCCGACGCAGGCCCTCATGGCCGCCAACGCCGGTGCCCGCTACATCAGCCCGTTTGTGGGACGCTTCGACGACATCGCCGAGGACGGTATCTCGCAGCTCGACAACGTTGTGACCTGCATCAAGAACTATGACTGGACTGGCAAGAACGTCGACGACACCGTCGAGATCATCACCGCATCTGTCCGCACGCCCAATCACGTGACCCAGGCGGCGCTGCTCGGTGCCGATATCGCGACCGTCCCCATGGTCGCTCTCAAGAAGTGCCTGCATCACCCGCTGACCGACCAGGGCCTCGCCTCTTTTGAGGCTGACTGGCAGAAGGTCGTCGCTCAGGCTTAACGAGTGGATTGCCCCGGCATCGCGTCATCCGGTGCCGGGGTTGTTCTCAAGAGAGGAATTCGTATGACCAACCAGGAGCTGGCGAAGGTCGCCAATGAGGTCAGGAAGGGTGTCGTGACTGCGGTGCACGCGGCCAAGTCGGGACATCCGGGTGGATCGCTCGGTGCTGCCGACATCATGACGTATCTGTACTTTGAGGAAATGAATATCGATCCTGCCGACCCTCACAAGGCCGATCGAGACCGCTTTGTGCTCTCCAAGGGTCACGCGGCGCCGGGCCTGTATTCGGTGTTGGCAAATCGCGGCTATTTTCCCGTCGAAGAGCTCGAGACGCTCCGCCATATTGGCAGCCGACTGCAGGGCCATCCCAACATGAACGACACCCCGGGTGTTGATATGTCCACCGGATCGCTCGGTCAGGGTATCTCCGCCGCGGTTGGAATGGCACTCGCCGCAAAGCACTGGGGTGACAGCTACCGCGTCTACACGCTGTTGGGCGACGGTGAGTGCGAGGAAGGCCAGGTGTGGGAGGCGGCAATGTTCGCCGGCAACCACGACCTGGATAACCTTGTCGCTATCGTCGATCACAATGGCCTGCAAATTGACGGCAGTATCGACGAAGTTAACTCGGCTATGCCGCTTGCCGACAAGTTCCGCGCCTTTAAGTGGCATGTGATCGAGCTAGCCGATGGCAATGACATGGCGCAGATTGAGGCGGCTTTCGCCGAGGCTCGCGAGGTGACCGGCGCGCCCGTCGCTATCATCGCCGAGACGGTGAAGGGCAAGGGCGTCTCCTTTATGGAAAACCAGGTGGGCTGGCACGGCAAGGCACCCAACGATGAACAGTTTGAGCAGGCCATGGCCGAGCTCGCAGCAGCAGGGGAGGAGCTCTAATGGCAGACGTCAAGAAAGTCGCCACGCGCGTTAGCTATGGCGAGGCACTTGTCGAGCTGGGCAATGAGCACGATGACTTTGTGGTTCTCGATGCCGACCTGGCCGCCGCCACGCAGACCGGTAAGTTTAAGGCTGCGCACCCTGAGCGCTTCTACGATGCCGGCATTGCCGAGAGCAACTTGATGGGGCTTGCCGCCGGCATTGCGACCACGGGTCGCGTCGCCTTTGCGAGCACCTTTGCCATGTTCGCCGCCGGTCGCGCGTATGAGCAAGTGCGTAACTCCATCGGCTATCCGCACCTCAACGTCAAAATTGGCGCTACGCATGCGGGCATCTCGGTCGGTGAAGACGGCGCTACGCATCAGTGCTGCGAGGATATCGCGCTCATGCGCACGATTCCGGGCATGACGGTGATCGTCCCCGCCGATGACATCGAGGCTCGCGCTTGCGTGCGCGCCGCCTATGAGTTTGAGGGACCGGTCTACATGCGCTTCGGCCGCCTGGCAACACCGGTTATCAACGACCGCGAGGACTATGAGTTCAAGATTGGTCGCGGCGTGGTCGTGCGCGAGGGGTC
Organism: Collinsella sp. AM43-1; assembly: GCF_003467925.1. NCBI lineage: Bacteria > Bacillati > Actinomycetota > Coriobacteriia > Coriobacteriales > Coriobacteriaceae > Collinsella > Collinsella sp. AM43-1. The sequence goes on from NZ_QSFR01000007.1 coordinate 16,292, forward strand.
CGATGTGACCATCGTCGCTTGTGGCCTCATGGTCGCCGAGGCGCTTGAGGCTGCCGAGGCGCTCGCTGCCGATGGTATCGACGCCGAGGTCATCAACATGCATACGATCAAACCGCTCGATGAGCGCCTGGTGGTTGCCAGCGCCAAGAAGACTGGTCGCGTGGTCACCGCCGAGGAGCATTCGATTATCGGCGGTCTTGGCGAGGCCGTGGCCTCGGTGCTCGCGGAACAGCATCCGGTGCCGATGCGACGCGTCGGCGTGCGCGATGTATATGGCGAGTCCGGCCCTGCGGTCGATTTGCTGCACAAGTACGGTTTGGACGCCGACGGCATCGAAGCCGCGGTCAGGTCCGTGTTGTAAGGAAGGTTTTCCATGGGGTTTGTATCTGCCAACCAAGTGACGATTGGCTACGCCGCCGCCTCGCGCGAGGACGCGCTGCATTATCTGTCCGAGCAGGCTGTTGAGCTTGGTTTTGCCGATGACGCATCTGCTGTAGAGGCGGCTTTTATTGCTCGCGAAAATGAGGCCGAGACTGGCCTCGTCGCCGGTTTTGCCGTTCCGCATGCCAAGAGCGATGCGATCCATACGCCGGGCGTGGCCGTGCTCAAGCTGTCCGAGCCTGTTGAGTGGCCGAGCTTTGATGGCGTGCCCGTCGATGTGGCACTCGCGCTGTACGTGCCCGCCGGCGAAGCGGGAACCACGCACCTGCGTCTGCTCTCCAAGGCTGCCGTGATGCTGATGGATGCCGGCTTCCGTGACAAGGTGCGCACGAGCGCCGATCCCGCCGAGATCGCGGAGCTTATTAACGCCGGGCTCGAGGGCTAGGTGCAACCAGCCCGCTCAATCTATTGATCCTTCTCCAAGGAGCAGGGCCGCGACGCTATAGGCGTCGCGGCCCTGTTTGCGTTTTTCCAGATAAAACCTGCCAAAATAAACCTGTCCCTTTTCAGCGGCTTGGCGCGATATGATATATACGTTATATACAAGTTACAAAGTGGGGTGGGGTTGCGGTAACGCAAGCCGGCGAAGGGGGCCGATATGATCAAGGCTGTCATTTTTGACATGGACGGAACGCTGGTCGATACCGAGCGTTTGGACATGAGGGCATGGAAGGTGGGCGCTGCCGAGCTGGGGGTTGCGATTGATGATGCGCTGGTCCACCAGTTTATCGGTCGCTCGATGCCTGATGTCAGGGACATCCTTGAGGAGCATTACGGCAGCCGCGAAATCGTCGAGACGGTCGAAGCCCACTACAGGGATGCTCTCGACGAGATGGTCAAGACCGATCTGGAGCTTAAGGCCGGCGCCGCCGAGTGCCTGGACGAGCTGCTGGCTGCGGGCTATCACGTGGGTCTTGCGACGTCGTCGCGCCGCGTTGCGGCCGAGCGCAACCTTAAGACGGTCGGCCTCTTTGATAGGTTTGAGACGGTGACCTGCAACGAGGATACCCTGAACGGCAAGCCCGATCCCGAGATCTACCTGCTCGCCTGCGAGCGCGCGGGCTTTGCTCCCGAGGAATGTGCGGTGGTCGAGGACTCACGCAATGGCTGCGTCTCAGGCATCACGGCCGGCTGCCATGTCTTTGCCGTTCCCGACATCGTGCCGCTTCCGCAGGACGTGGCGGAGGGCTGCGAGGCCGTGCTCGACACGCTGTTCGACCTAACGGCGGCTCTCGAAGCCGTGCGCTAAGGGTATGCGCCGAGACTGTAGCCGTCGGCTGCGGTGTTCCACTCTCCGGCGTCGACTATTCCACCGCAACTTAGGGTACGGTTGGGATGTATGCGCTTTAAAGAGCAGGGCCCATGGTTAGAGAGATTACACTCGTCTCTCTAAACGTCTCTCTAAAGATAAAGTCGGTTAGAGAGACAGTCTTAGGTAATCTAGCAGCGAATTCGATATATCTCTCTAAAGGTCTCTCTAAAACAAAGTGCTTATCTCTCTAAAGTTAGAGAGATAAATCTATTGGTTTAGAGAGATGGAATGCCAATGCTGCCGGATAAAGGACTCATTGAAGTAATGGGTTCATCGACGAGCTGTAACCGCCGCTATCGGAAAAAGTAGGTGCGGCCGAGACGCCTCTCCAGTGCCTCTCGAAGTTAGAGGGGTGCTAGAGAGGCAGTTGTCTTGTGACATTTCCCCAGATAAAACCTGCCAAAATAAACCTGTCCCTTTTTGGCAGGTCTGCGGGTCAATGCCCGCCAAACGAAGTTGCGGTGGAATAGTTCCTGCTTGGGCCCGATAGGTCGCAAAACAGGGACTATTCCACCGCAACTTATCGGGATGCGCTACTGGTTCATGTTGCCGTGGATGTAAGGAGTGACCTCGGGGGAGATGTGACCGCAGCCCAGCTCGTGTAGCGCGGACTCGATGGCGGCGGGAAGCGGGGCCTTGCCCTCGTCGTTGACCGCGGTGCTGCCGAGGGCGGCGATCTTGGCGACGTCTGCCGGCGCGGCCTCGATATGCATGCAGCCGCCGACGAGGCGTGCGCGGACCTGGTCCAGGCCAAGGTCGTGCAGGTAGTCCTCACAGGTGCGGATTACATCGACCTTCTCGCGCGTGAGCTCCTCGCCCGTGGGGACTCGCGTGGCCAGGCAGGCTCCTGCCGGCAGGTTCCAGACGGGGTATCCCCAGGCGCGTAGCAGCTCGCGCTCCTCGTCCTTGGTAAAGCCGACCTCCATAAGCGGCGAGCGCACGCCGAGCTCCTGGGCGGCGCGCATGCCGGGGCGGTAGTCGCCGCGGTCGCTTGCGTTGCTGCCGTCGATGACGGTGGGAAAGCCCAGCGACTTGGCGTGGTTGACGATGGCGGTAAAGCCGGCGCGCTTGCAGTGGTAGCAGCGGTCGGCGTCGTTGCAGGCTACCTGGGGGAGCTGCAGCTGATCGACCGAGAGGTTGAGCACGGGGAGCTTAAAATGCGGCCCCTCATCGGCCTGCCCGTCAACCGCCCGCTCAAACGAAGCCTGCTCGGGCGTGCCGATGAGCGGCGTGGTGAGGTGAACAAGAAGCGTGCTGGCGGGCATGATGCGGGCGCAGACCGCGGCCAAAAAGCTGCTGTCGACGCCACCGGAAAAGCCGATGGCGACGCGTCCGTATGCTAAAAGCAGCTGCTCGAGCGCTGCGAGTTTGTCCTGAAGCCCCTCTGCGGGCGCGGTGGTGTCTGAAAGCATGAATTGATCCTTACCAATATGTACTCGGTCGAAAACTATAATCCTACTGGACTGCTTGTCATAAGACTTCTATCTATGTAACGGAAGTGCAATATGCTATATACGTTATATACAAGTTTACAGGTGCGGTAAAGTTGCGGGAGTACAGCAGCGCGAAGCGATGGGGGACCGATATGATCAAGGCCGTTATTTTTGACATGGACGGAACGCTGGTCGATACCGAGCGTTTGGGTATCAAGGCGTGGAAGGCGGGCGCGGCCGAGCTGGGATTCGCGATTGATGATGCGCTGATCCATCAGTTTATCGGTCGCACGCTGCCCGATGTCATGGAGATCCTTGATGAGCATTACGGCAGCTGCGAAACCGCTGAGGCAATCTATCGTCGCCATAGGGAGATTCGCGACGAGATGGTCAAGACCGATCTGGAGCTTAAGGACGGTGCCGCCGAGTGCCTCGACGAGCTGCTGGCTGCGGGCTATCACGTGGGCCTTGCGACGTCGTCGCGCCACGTTACCGCCGAGCGCAACCTTAAGACGGTTGGCCTCTTTGACAAGTTTGAGACGGTGACCTGCGGCGAGGACGTCGTGCACGGCAAGCCCGACCCCGAGATGTACCTGCTCGCCTGCGAGCGCGCGGGCTTTGCCCCCGAGGAATGTGCCGTGGTCGAGGATTCCCGCAACGGCTGCGTCTCGGGCATCACGGCCGGCTGCCACGTCTTTGCCGTTCCCGATATCGTGCCGCTGCCGCAGGACGTGGTGGATGGCTGCGAGGCTGTGCTCGATACGCTGTTCGATCTGACGGTGGCGGTCAAGGCCATGCGCTAGACAATTGCGGTGTTGAAACGAGCAATTACCCACGTTTGCGCTTAAGCAAAAGGGGCCCGGCAATGGTCGGGCCCCTTTTGCTTAAGCGGCGACTTAGCATACTTGCGGGCGTGCTATAGATACGCGCCGAGGTTGATGGCCGTGGCGTCGGTCTGGGTGCTTGCCTGGGTGCTGGCGCGCTCCAGTAGGAACGGACGTACCAGTTCTTGGCGGTTGATATTCTCGGCGGCGGTGACTGCGGTGACGGTGCGCGCTGCAGAGCCGACGCGGATATGCTTGGTCTTTGCCGGGGCCTTGTTCTCGATTTGCTCCATCAGCAGTTGGACACCCTTGCGGCCAATCTCGTAGCCCGGGGGCGCTACCGTAGTGAGCGGGACCGATCCGCTCCAAGCGAGCGGGTTACCATCGCAGCCTGCTACGCGTACTTGCCCGGGGACAGAGATGCCCTTGTCGACCAGTGCCGAAACGACGCCCGAGGCCAGCACGTCGGTTAGACCGACGACAAAATCGGGGCGTTCGTCGGCGGGACGCTCGGCGATTTGGTTGCCGATACCATAGCCGTCGGCCGCCGTGTTCCACTCGCCGGCGTCAATGACTTCGATCTTGATGTCGGGATGTAGGGCGAGCGCCTTGTGAATGCCAAGGACGCGCAGGGTGAGTTGCATAAATGCTGCTCGGCCGACGACGACAATATGGCGCGCGCCACGGGCGATAGCGAGTTCGGCAATGATGCGACCCTGGGCCTCGTTGTCGGCCGCTACGTAGTAGCCGGGCTCGGAGCAATGGATGTCCAGATGGACGATCGGCACGGGCATCTTGGTCATGGCGGGGTGCCAGTCGGGGGATGCCATGGGCTGAACCATGACGCCGGACATCTGGGTGCCCATAAAATAGCGCAGGTAATGGTCCTGGAGAATATCGTCATTATCGGCGTTGGCGATGAGCAGGTCGTAGCCGTGCTTGCGGGCCTCGTTGTGGGCGCCGCTGGCGATTTGGAGCGAAAAGCCATGATCGAGACGGGGGAGCACCAGGCCAAAGGACTTGGTGGCACCGCCCGCGAGCTGACGAGCGCTTTGGTTGGGCAGGTAGCCCAGTCGATTGATGGTTTCGTTAATGAGCTTGAGGGTCTCGGGACGCAACTTTTCGGGATGGTTGAGCGCGTTGGAAACCGTGCCCAACGAAACCCCGGCTTCGCGCGCGACGTCGCTGATTTTAACCTTTGCCATAGCGGCCCCTTTGATGCGTTTCAAGTACAAGCCAGATTGTAGCATCCTAAACCAACCAAAAAGTGACAGGTTTATTTTGGCAGGTTTTATCTGGGGAAACGCCGTTGCCAGCGCGACCACCACAAAGGTGCCTGTCCCCATTGTGGCGGTTTGGACCGGCTGGGCATGTGTGTATCGGGTGGTATCTAAGTTGAGATACCACATCTGGTATATCAGCTTGCGCCTGCGTGAGTACAATACTCGAACGTTATGCGTCTCAGCGCCCCTTGTGCGTGGACGTCTTGCAGTCACGCGAACGAAGGGATTTATCCTATGTGCGGAATCGTCGGCTACACCGGCTCTGATATTGCAAAGAACATCCTGGTCACGGGCCTCAAGCGCATGGAGTATCGCGGCTATGACTCCTCGGGCGTCGCGCTCGAGGTGGGCGAGGGCGCCGCGGCGCACCTCGACGTCATCCGCCGCGTGGGCAAGGTCGCGGGCTTGGAGAGCGAGCTTTCCAACATTGACAGCGACGCTACCTGCGGTATCGGCCACACCCGTTGGGCCACCCACGGCAGGCCCTCCGTCGTTAACGCTCACCCCCACACCAGCTGCGACGGTCGTATCGCCATCGTCCACAACGGCATCATCGAGAACTTCGCCGAGCTGCGCGAAGAGCTGGAGGGCCGCGGCCATCACTTTAAGAGCGAGACCGATACCGAGGTCTTCGCGCATCTGATCGAAGAGGCTTATGCCGAGACGCACGACCTGATGGCCTCTGTGCGCGAGGCGTGCACCCACGTGGTCGGTGCCTATGGTCTGGCCGCCGTGTGCGCTGACGAGCCCGGCGTGATCGCCGTGGCCCGCAAGGATTCCCCGATCGTGGTCGGCGCGGGCGAGACCGGCGCCTATGTCGCCTCCGATGTCATCGCGCTCATCGACGCCACCCGCGATGTCGTGGTGCTCGAGGACGGTCAGTTTGCCAAGCTCACGCCCGCAGGCGTCGAGTACACCGACGAGGCTGGCAACGTTATCGAGCCCAAGGTCACCCACATCGACTGGGACCTGGACATGGCAGAAAAGGGCGGTTATCCCGACTTTATGCTCAAGGAAATCCACGAGCAGCCGCGCGTCGTGCGCGACACGCTGGTCGGTCGTATGACGCCGGCCGGCGAGCTTGACATCGACGAACTGGGCCTTTCGCTCGAGGAACTCAACGACATCGACCGCGTCTACGTGATCGCTTGCGGCACCAGCTATCACGCCGGTCTCATTGCCAAGAATCTCATCGAGGGCTGGGCTCGCATCCCCACCGAGGTTGAGGCGGCCAGCGAGTTCCGCTATCGCAATCCCATCATTACGCCGACGACGCTTGTCGTTGCCGTGTCCCAGTCGGGCGAGACGGCCGATACCCTTGCCGCCATTCGCGACGCGCGCATCAAGGGTGCCAAGGTCTTCGGCATCACCAACGTGGTGGGCAGCCCCGTGGCGCGTGAGAGCGACGGCGTCATCTACACTAAGGCCAACAAGGAGATCGCGGTCGCCTCGACCAAGAGCTTCATCGGCCAGGTCGTGAGCCTTACGCTTTTGGCTCTGCTGCTAGCGCAGGTCAAGTACCGCCTGACCACCAAGCAGGCGCGCATGCTGTTCCGCGAGCTTTCCGATACGGCCGAGCAGATCCAGTGGATTTTGGATACCCAGACCGAGGCCGTGCATGAGGCCGCCCTGCTGTGCAAGGACGCGCAGTCCGCACTGTTCGTGGGTCGCGGCATGGGTGCCGCTATTTCCTACGAGGGCGCGCTTAAGCTCAAAGAGGTCAGCTACCTGCACGCCGAGGCCTACGCCGCCGGCGAGATGAAGCACGGCCCCATCGCCCTGATCGACCCGGGCTTCCCCGTCATCGCCGTGGCCACCAAGAGCGCCACCTACGACAAGACCGTGTCGAACCTTATGGAGTGCAAGGCACGCGGCGCCAAGGTCATCGTCGTTGCCACCGAGGGCGACGAGGAGATCAACAAGATCGCCGACTGTATTATCCGCGTGCCAACAGTCCGCGACGTGTTCAGCCCCATCACGGCGAGCGTCCCGCTGCAGCTGCTCGCCCGCGAGGTCGCCATCCTGCGCGGCTGCGACGTCGACCAGCCTCGAAACCTCGCCAAGAGCGTGACCGTGGAATAACTAATATTCCGCCGTCCTAACGACCAAGGCCCGGCTCCTGATCAAGACGGAGCCGGGCCTTTTCTGCATTTGCCCAGATAAAACCTGCCAAAATAAACCTGTCCCTTTTTGGCAGGTTAGCGGAGCTTGCTGGTCTCGAAGTACTCGGGGAACTGGTCCAGAACTTCGGTTTGGTTGCGGAACATCATATGCAGGTGCTTGCTGACCAAAAAGCTCGCTTCGATGGGGTCGCGACCGGCGATAGCGCGGCGAATCTGCTTGTGCTCGTTCACGATGTCCTGATTGTCGAGAACCTGCGTGGCGGCGCGCAGCCAGCGGAAGCGCTCCAGGTCGGCATTGGTCTCTTCGAGCCACGACCACACGGTGCTGCGACATGCGATGCTAAAAATCATGTGATGCATGAGGTTGTCGCTCAAAAAGAAGCCGATGCGATCCTCTTCGGCCATGGCCTTTTCCTGCAGCACGATGGCGCGGTCGAGCTGCTCGATGCCGGTCGACGTGGCGCGCGCACAGCACTCCACAATCACCTGCTTTTCCAGATGCTCGCGGATGTAACAGGCACTCTCGGCAAGGGTGAGGTTGATGGGTGAGACGTAGGTGCCGCTCTGGGGCACGGTGCGCACCAGGCCTTCCTGCGCCAAGCGAACCAAAGCCTCGCGCACGGGCGTGCGACCCATATCCAGGTCGTCGCAAAGTTGCTTGACGCCCAGCTTTTCGCCCGGCTTGTAGTCCAGGTAGACGATTTTGCGTCGAATGGTGTGGTAGGACTGGTCCTGTAGGCTCGTTTCCTGCTCGCCGACGTGCATCGATTCTTCCATAGCGCCTCGCAACTGTTCTATCAAACTCATATGTCAGTTGTTAATTATGCCGCGAATCAGCTTTCCGCGGTGGGTAATTCGGCTGTTGCCCAAGAACTATTGCGGCATCTTAGTCTTTGTTTACGCAAGGCTGCGCTCAATGTTGCCGTATCATAAGCCGTCGCAAACGTGAAAGAGAAAGAAGGAATCCCATATGCAACTGGCGAATATCGTACGCGAGCGCTGGAAGGGCGTCTTGTTCTGCCTGATCATCGCTATCCCCGCAACGCTGCTCGGCAAACAGATTGAGGTGGTCGGTGGGCCGGTATTCGCCATCCTCTTCGGCATGGTTCTGGCAATCGTCTTTCCCAAGAATCATCGCGAACAGCTCGCCGCCGGTGTCACCTATACGTCTAAAAAAGTCTTGCAGTACGCGGTTATCCTGCTTGGCTTTGGCATGAACCTCTCCCAGATTCTGTCCAAGGGCGCCCAGTCGTTGCCGATTATCGTGGCGACGATCTCGACCTCGCTTGTCATCGCCTTTGTGCTCTGCCGCGTTATGAACGTGCCGAGCAAGATCGCGACGCTTGTGGGTGTGGGTTCGTCGATTTGCGGCGGTTCTGCCATCGCCGCGACCGCGCCCGTCATCGATGCCGACGATCGCGAGATTGCCCAGGCTATTTCGGTCATCTTCCTGTTTAACGTTATCGCGGCGCTCGTGTTTCCAACGCTCGGCGGTATGCTCGGGCTGACCAACGAGGGCTTTGGCCTGTTTGCCGGCACCGCCATCAACGACACCTCGTCCGTAACGGCTGCGGCGAGCGCTTGGGACAGCATGCATCCCGGCGCCAATGTGCTCGAGAGCGCCACGGTGGTCAAGCTCACCAGGACACTGGCCATTATTCCCATCACGTTGGTCCTCGCATGCTGGCAGATGCATCTGGCGCGCAAGGCCGGCGGCGACGCCAAAAGCACGTTCTCGCTTAAACGCGCGTTTCCCATGTTTGTGCTGTTCTTTGTGCTGGCGAGCGTAATCACCACGGTGCTTCAGCTTCCCGTGTCCATCACGGCGCCCATCAAGGAGCTGTCGAAGTTCTTTATCGTGATGGCCATGGCGGCTATTGGCTTTAATACCGATATCGTCGAGCTGGTCAAAAAGGGCGGCAAGCCCATCGCGCTGGGCTTTTGCTGCTGGATTGGCATTGCGTGCATGAGTTTGGGAATGCAGCACGTGCTGGGAATCTGGTAGAGGAGTAGCTTATTTGCGTGCTGGTTGCTGGTGAGCGCATGCCTGCGGTGGAGCGATAGGAGCTCTTGCGGGTATGGCTTGTCCGCAGGTTTATAAGTCCCGAAGAGCTCTTATCGCCCCGCCAGGATGGCGATGCGGGGCAACACCTATACTCGCAGGACGGCGCTTTCTGCCCTATAGTGTTTGGTGAGCAATATCGTTCAATTTTGAAACACTCGGTCGTGCGACCGTCGGCGGTTGCACGTCGCCGCGGACAGGGGCAAATCATGGATAGCGATGCCAAGCTGAACATCTTGACCGAGGCCCTGGCTGCTGCCGGGGCCTCGGCATTGGCAATCGATGCGCGTGGGGACGTCGCGATTTCGACCATGAATGACGCGGCGCTTGAGCGGGATGTGGCGGCTTTTGTCGCTGAGCGCCTCGACCGTATAGGAGACGGCGCGCGTCTGGTTATGGGGCGTGCGGGTACGCGCCTGAGCCTGACCGTTCGCCCCACCGACAAAGAAGGCGGGGGCCTTTGGGTCGTCGTGGTCCGCGAGGTACGCGGCGCCGCGGCACATGCGGGCATCGAGTGGCTCAACGCCGACGAAGTTGAGGCCCGCTACGAATCGAGCGCGTACGGCATCGTTGAGGGGGCGGCCTCGGTAGCTGCGCCGGTCGCCGAGAGTTACGCGCGCGGCGTGCCCCTTATGCTCGAGGGCGAGCTGGGAGCGGGTCAGGTCGAGATCGCCAAGCGCCTCTATCTGGACGGTCCTTTTGCCGATCAACCCTTTGTTGCCGTTGCGCTCGATGAGCTTACCGATCGCGGTTGGCGCCACGTGCTCAAAAGCGCCGAATCGCCGTTGTTCCAAACGGGGCTGACACTTTGCATTGAGGGCTGGAACACGGTTGGCCCCCAGCGTCTCCGCGAGCTCGTTTCCACGATGGCCGACACCGCGTTGGCGACGCGCTGCCATGTGGTGCTGACGGCGAATGACATGCCGGGCGGCAGCGAAAGTGATCAAGCTGCCTTTGTGACTGAGCGCTTCGCCTGTGCGGTGAGCGTGGCGCCGGCAATCGCCGAGCAGGGAGCCGCGTCGACGAAGGTTGCGCGCTATTTGGAATATCTCGCTGATGCATTTGGGACGGCAGCGCCCACGTTGTCTGCCGCGGCGGCAAAGACGCTCGATGTTTACCGCTGGCCGCGCAATTATCTGCAGCTCCGCGAGGTCTCGGAACGACTGTATATATTGGTGGGGGCGGGCACGGTGGACCGCGCTGTGGCGGAGGAAGTGCTCGCCCAAGAGGACGTGATTAAGACCGCAACCTTTGGCGCCCCGACACTCGAAAGCGACCTGTATATCCTGCGACCGCTGGCCGATACCGAGCGAGATATCGCGCATCTGGTTGTAGATCATCTCCACGGCAACCGGACCCGTGCGGCGGAGGTGCTGGGCGTAAGCCGAACAACGCTGTGGCGCTTGCTGAAGGACGATGACCGTTGAGCGAGGCGCCCGTGACCGCGCGCGACGCGTGTGCTACAGTCCAAAGCGTTATTGTTTCGATTTGGTTACGGCGTGCGGGGGCGTATGGCTGAGACTACAAAACCGAGCCGCAGAAGGCGGAGTGCCGCGCCGGTTAACCGACGCACAACATCGGTGACGTGGGGCAAACACGCCTCGGGGTTTGACGGCTCGTTCAAGCGCACTAAATACGGCTATCCTTCGACAGGTGCTCGCTTGGCAATGCAGGCAGAGTCCTCGCTGTGGGGCCGCAAACGCGTGGTGGGCTCAAAGCTCAAGCACGACGGCACGCTCGGCTACATCAGCCGCGGGGCGGCTCGCCGCAGTGGGCTCAATCCTGCTGGTTGGCATCGTTATGTGCCGATCGCGGTCGTCGTTGCAGTGATCGTCATCGCACTCGCTGCGCTTGGCTACGCCGGCGGTGGCGCCAACTTGGACGCGGTGTTTAAATCGCCCGAGCTCGCGCACGCAGGCACAGAAGTTGTCGAGGGCGCTCAGACCCAGACGGGCGTCGCGCCCCAGCGCGGCATGGTCGCGGCAGCCTCCACCATCGCCGACGCTCAAAAGGACGAGGGCGAACAGGGCGACGGCGCCGAAACGACCCACACGAACGAAACGACGACAACTCCATCGGCAAGATAAGTTGCGAGTGGGGTGGCTAAAATAGCCTCGTCCCAAATTAGCTACCCCTATGACGCTCTTGGGTTACCTTACGTAGACGACGTTGTCGCGGCGGGGTTTGGGCTCGGGTAGCGTGTCTTCGGCATAGCCCAGAATGCAGTGACCGACACCGCGCAGGCTGCCGTCGGCGGGCAGGCCCCAGCTTGCCAGCAGTTCCAATCCTTCGGGCGAGTCGAAGACCTCGTGTGCGCGATGAATCCAGCACGAATCAACGCCCAGCGCATAGGCAGCATTGAGCAGGTTGCCCATGGCGAGCGAACCGTCTTCCAGATGCGTTGGCACGCTGCGGTCAACCAGCACCACCACAACGGTCTTGGCGCCATAGAAGGGGTCACCGTTGCTGCCCATGACCTGGGCGTTGAGCTGTGAGAGACGCTCAACGGTTGCGGGGTCGGTGACGGCGACAAACGTCACCGGCTGGCGGCCCATGCCGCTCGGTGCATATTGGCCGGCTTCGATAATGCGTGCAAGCTTCTCGGCCTCGACGGGACGATCGCTGTATTTGCGGCAGCTGCGGCGGTGAATGAGCGCTTCGATGGTCTCCATGGTGTCTCCTTGTGGTGGCGTTGCAGATGCCACGTTCATACCCGTCGGGCTCAAACGATAGACGGTCAATTGCCCGGCCAAAAGGATAGATTCCAATTGGGAAAGTAGGTTTGCATAAAAGTACCTTCAGAATGTGACAAACCAATGGGATGGTTAAACGTTTTATCCCGTCTACCCTGCGGTTTTTTACCACTTGCCTAAATGACGAACGCATAACCTCTGATAAAGGTTTTACTAAAGGAGTACCAACGTTTATCAATGCGCCGTGGTGGCGCCGGGCCAGGAGGTAACATCATGTTCCAGGCTGGAGATGTCGTCGAGACCGATTTCGAAGGATTTCTGAAGCTGCTGCGTTCCAAGACGCGCGCTTTCGTGTCGATCAACGATCACGAGTACTACATCACGCACACCGATGGCTATTGGCGTGTTCAGGATTGCGAGGCCCTCAACGATAAGGGCCACTTTACTGACTGCTCCGAGCTGGTCAACACGGTCTGCGAGGTCGTCGAGCTGCCGTGGATCTGTGGCAAGAGCCTGCATGATAGCTTCTCGGGCGCTACGGTCTATGAGGCCGTCGCCGCTTAACAGGCAATAAAACCCGATTTTCACGTGACCGCTGGCGCCGCCCCCGCGCCGGCGGTCTTTTTCTGCCGATAGGCCATAAAAGTGCAAGTATTTGCGGAGAGCCTGTTGACGATAGTCAAAACTCGGACTAATCTAGAGATACAAAATTGGTCAAAAATCGGACAATCGAATGGTGGGATAGATGAATAGTGCGGTTACACTGGTCGATTTCGACCGGTTGCTCAATGGACTCGACCATATCTATTCGGAGTTCTCGCGCGCCTGCGGTCTTTCGGACTGCGCTTACTGGATGCTCGTCGATACCAGCACGGCGGGCGGCAGTGTTGCCGTAAGCCGTCTGACGAGCGAATGGTTCTATAGCAAGCAGACTATCAACTCGGCCATTAAAACCTTGACGGCGCGGGGCTTCGCAACGTTGGAGTTTGCCGAAGGCAGCCGTAAGAACAAGGTTGTGAGCCTGACCGAAGAGGGCAGGCAATTTGCCAAGCGTTATGCGCTGCCGGCACTCAGGGCCGAGCAGCGAGCCTTTGCCGCGCTTGAGCTGCGTGAGCAGCGCGAAATCATGCGCCTAATCGGAAAATTTTCCCATGCGCTCGGCGATGAGTGCGATGCCTTTAAGCAGCATATCGCTGCCGAGAGCCAGGCCGAGAATCAAGGTGAGGGGGAGTCGTGCGACTCTTAATGAGGTTTATGAAGCCGTATCGCAGGCTTGTCGCGGTGACGTTGTTGGTGCTGCTAATCGACAACGTCGGTACGCTGTTGGTTCCTACGATGCTGGCGAACATGGTCAACACCGGCATCACCACGGGCGATGTCGACTACATTTTGCGCAACGGCCTCTACATGCTTATCGCGACTGGCATGGCCAGCGGCGGCGCGGTGCTGGGCTGCTACCTTTCGGCCCGTCTGGCGGCCAATGTGGCCTGCGACATCCGCAACGCCGTCTACGATAAGTCGCTCGAGCTGTCCGCCAGCGACTTTGAGCGCTTTGGCACGGGCTCGATGATCACGCGCTCGCTCAACGACATCAACGTGATCCAGCAAGCGATCCTTCAGACCATTCAGCTGGTGCTGCCGGTACCGTTCTTGGCCGTGGCGGGCATCATCTTCGCCTGGTTTATCGATCCCGCCATGGGCACGCTTCTGGGCGTAGTCGTTGCGATTGTGCTGGTGGCGGCGGTCTTTACGGTTGCCAACGCGGCGCCGATTTTTATGCGCCTACAGGGCTTTATCGACCGCATGAACGTGGTGCTGCGCGAGAATATTGTGGGCGTGCGCGTCATCCGTGCGTTTAACAAGGAGCGCCACGAGGAACGGCGTCTGGACGAGGTGTTTAGCGAATACGCCGCCAACGCCATCAAAGTCAACCACCTGTTTGTGGGCCTCGACAGCTCAAGCTTCTTTTTGATGAACATCGCCGAGGTGGCGGTGCTGTGGGTGGGCGGCAACCGCGTAGGTGCCCACGCCATGCAGATTGCGAGTATCTCGGCGGTGCTGGAGTATGCAATTCTGATCCTGTTCTTTGTGATGATGGCGCAGATGGTGGTGCTGACGCTTCCGCGTGCTGCCGCGTGCCTGAACCGTGCGCAGCAGGTGTTGGAGATTGAGCCGAGCATCGTCGATGGCCAGCGTACGCTGGGTGACGGGGCGACTGCCTCCGAGGACGATGCGGATGCTGTTGCCGTGTTCGATCATATGTCGTTTCGCTTTGACGATGCCGACGAGGACACCCTGTGCGACCTGAGCTTTGCCTGTCGTCGCGGTCAGACGACCGCAATCGTCGGCTCGACGGGTTCGGGCAAGTCGACGGTGGCCAAGCTCTTGTTGCGTTTCCACGATGCCACGAAGGGCGCCATTCGCCTGAACGGCGTTGACCTGCGCGACCTTTCGCAAGGTGAGATTCGCGGGCATATCGCTTACGTGCCGCAGAAGGCGTGGCTGTTCTCGGGCACGGTGGCGAGCAACCTTCGCTTTGGTAACGAAGGCGCGACCGAGGGCGACATGCTTCACGCGCTTGAGGTTGCCCAGAGCACCTTTGTACTCGACCAACCGCAGGGGCTCGACACTCCGGTTGCCCAGGGCGGTACGAACTTTTCGGGCGGCCAGCGCCAGCGCCTGGCCATTGCTCGCGCGCTCATGAAGCGCGCCGACCTGTATATCTTCGACGATAGTTTTTCGGCCCTGGACTTTAAGACCGATGCGGCCCTGCGCCATGCGCTGCAGGACGAGACGCGCGACGCCGCGGTGCTCATCATCGCGCAGCGCATCTCGACGATTTTGCATGCCGACCAGATCGTTGTGCTCAAGGACGGCGAGGTCGTGGGCTTGGGCACGCATGGCGAGCTTATGGAAACCTGCGAGGTGTACCGCGCCATCGCGGAATCGCAAATGAAGGGAGGTGAGTAGCATGACCGGGGAGCTCAAGAAGCAGGGCGGCGTTGATGACGCCGCTGCCGCGGGACTGGTCGAGGAAACGGCTGCCGCGTCGACCGAGCTGGATGACGCCGCCAAGCGCGAGGCTCGTCGCCAGGCGCTGTACGAGGAAAACGAACGAGCCGAGGATGAGCGCGCCCGTGCCGAGGCGGAGCGCATGCGCGACGTTGACGACGAGGACGAGGACGAGACGCCTCGGGATACCTGGGCGACGGTGCGCCGCCTGTGGAGCGAGGCTGCCGGCGATCATTGGCGTTTCTATATCGTGTTCGCGAGCATCGTGTTCTACGTCATCTTTAACACCGCCGCGCCGGCATACAGCGCCCGCGTGATCGATGAGCTGTGGGGCCACATTCAGGTGGCGTTTGCCAACGGAACCACCTTCAACATCACTTGGGAGAACTGCGGCAAGACCATCTTCGTCTACTTTATGATCTGGACGGCCGCTGCCTCGTTCTATGCGCTCCAGAGTTTTTTGATGTCGAGTGTTGCTGAGCGCCTCAACCTGCGCCTGCGCAACCGCATCGCGCAAAAGCTCAGCCGTCTGCCGCTCGCTTACTTTGATGCGCATCGCCCCGGTGAGGTCGTCAGCCGCGCGACCAACGACCTGGACAAGATGTCTGAGAGCATGCAGCGCGGACTGCTGCAGTTGCTGGTGTCGATCGGTACCGTGGTGGGCGCCGTGAGCGTGATGTTCGTGTTTAGCGTGCCGCTCACGCTCATCTTTTTGTTCTTTACGGCGCTTTCGCTGCTGGTGACGAAGGTCGTGTCGCGCCGCACGCACGATGTGACGGGCGAGCGCCAGGAGTGGGTGTCCAAGATTACGAGCGCGGTCGAGGAAGGCTACTCGGGCCGTCTGGTGATCCGTGCGTTTAACCGCGAGCGCCAGAGCTCTGCCGAGGTACGCGAGGCTTCGAAGGAGCTGGCGCGCGTGAGCACCAAGGCCGACTTTATGATTAACGCCGTCGGCCCTGCGGTGCGCTTTATCGGCCGTTTGGCGCAGATCGTGATTGCGCTGGTGGGCTGCAGCATGCTGGTTGCCGGGCATATGACCGTCGGCGTGTTCCAGGCGTTCTTCCAGTTTATCTACGAGGCGTCCGAACCCATGACGCAGTTGTCGTTTACCTTTAACTCGCTGCAGAGCGCGCTGGCGAGCGCAGAGCGCGTGTTCGACCTGCTCGATGAGCCCGAGATGGAGGCCGATCCGCAGCCGGGCGAGGCTGCCAAGCTGCCGGGCAAGGTGGAGGGCCGCGTCGCTTTTGAGCACGTGCGCTTTGGCTATGCGCCCGACAAGCCGCTCATGCGCGACGTGTCGTTTGCCGCCGAGCCGGGTCAGAAGATCGCCGTGGTGGGAACCACGGGTGCGGGTAAGACCACGCTCATCAATCTGCTCATGCGCTTCTACGAGATCGACGGCGGCCGCATTACCCTCGACGGTGTGGACACGAGCCGCATGGACCGCGGCGAGCTGCGCCAGCAGTTTGGCATGGTGTTGCAGGACGCCTGGCTGTTCGATGGCACCATTGCCGAGAACATCGCCTATGGCTGTCCCGAGGCGACGCGCGAGGAGATTGTCGCGGCCGCACGTGCCGCTCAGGTCGACTTCTTTGTGCGCACTATGCCGCAGGGCTACGACACACGGGTGGCTAACGATGCCGAGAGCATCAGCCAGGGCCAACGTCAGCTGCTGACCATCGCGCGCGTGCTGCTCAACAACCCGGCGATCCTCATCCTGGACGAGGCGACATCGAGCGTGGACACGCGCACCGAGCTTGCCATCGGCCGCGCCATGGACGCGCTCATGCGCGGGCGCACGAGCTTTGTGATCGCGCACCGTCTGTCGACGATCGTCGATGCCGACCTCATCCTGGTCATGGATCACGGCAATATCATCGAGCAGGGTACGCACAAGGAGCTGCTGGCTGCCGAGGGCGCTTACGCCGACCTCTACCTAAGCCAGTTCGCATAAGGTGACAAAGGGGCAGTCCCGCATGTCGCATCGAAAAGAAGGCGCGCCGGGGGCGGATTCCCTGGCGCGCCTTTTGTGCTGGCGTTCATGCTGTGGCGGCTGCCCACGGCCCTAGCGCTCGTCCACGAGCTTGGCGACGAGGGCTTTGAGCTCGGCCACCTCTCGCTCGAGTTCCTTGACGCGACGGGCGTTTTCGTTGATGCCCTGGCGGTTGAGGGCGCTCTGCTCGGCGGCATCGTCGGGCATGTACTCGCGATGCTGCTTGGCGTCGAAGCTCTCCTCGAACACGCGGCAGCCGTTGCGCTTGATGATGCGCCCGGGCACGCCCACGACGGTGCAGTTGTCGGGCACGTCCTTGACGACGACCGAGTTGCCGCCGATCTTGACGTTGTCGCCAATGTGGATGTTGCCAAGCACCTTGGCGCCCGTGCCCACCGTGACATTGTTGCCCAGGGTGGGATGGCGTTTGCCGGTCTCGTTGCCGGTACCGCCGAGTGTGACGCCTTGGTAGAGCACGCAGTTGTCGCCCACAATGGTGGTCTCGCCGATGACAACGCCCATGGCGTGGTCGATAAAGAAATGTTTGCCGATCTGTGCAGCGGGATGAATCTCGACGCCGGTGATGTGGCGGGTGATTTGCGAGAGCACCCGGGCGAGCGAGCGATGGCCGTGCTCCCACAGCCAGTGCTCGGGCACGTGGTTCCACTTGGCGTGCAGGCCGGGGTACGAAAGAAAAATGACCAGACCGTTTTGCGCGGCGGGGTCCTGCGCTTGGACGGTCTTGATGTCCTCGCGAATGGTATTGATAAAGCTCACTGGCCGCCCTCCCTCAGCGCCGTGACAATGCGATTCAATAAAGTATAGCGATTCGCTAGGGATTAAGAAGGGCGATCTTGCTTTGCTTTGGGCGACAAGTGTCAGTTATGCAAACTTGCTGGTAATGGAGTCATGCTTTTGTGGGGTTGCGCACGAGGGGGCGCCGCAACCGTATACTGGTCAACTTGGACGTGTCCGCGCCCACAACTGAGAGGTTTAACTTCATGGGTTTCATTAATTTTATCGCCGAGCTGCTTAAGGATCCGCGCACTGCGATCGCCAGCTGGATCGCCGCTGGCCCGCTCATGGCCTACGGCTGCGTGTTCCTAATTATCTTTATCGAGACGGGCGTGGTGTTCTTCCCGTTCCTTCCCGGCGATTCGCTGCTGTTTGCCTCGGGCTTCTTTGCCCACAACGGCGGCTTTAACATCGTGGCCCTGCTGGCCGTCGCATGGGCCGCAGCCATCCTGGGCGATCAGTGCAACTTTATGATCGGCCACTTCTTTGGCCGCAAGATCATCGCCTCGGGCAAGGTAAAGGCCATGACGCCCGAGCGCATCAAAAAGTCCGAGGATTTCCTGGATAAGTGGGGCCATCTGGCCATCTTCCTCGGTCGCTTCTTCCCGTTTATTCGCACCTTTGTGCCTTTTATCGCCGGCATGGGCGGCATGCACTGGCGCAACTTTGTCATCTTTAACGTGCTGGGTGGCATTACCTGGTCGACGGTCTTTACGCTGCTGGGCTACTTCTTTGGCGGCATCCCCTTTGTGCAGGAGCACTTTGAGCTGCTGATTATCGGCATCGTCGCCGTGTCGATTATCCCGACCGTGGTCGGCCTGGTTAAGGCAAAGCTGGGCAAAAAGAACGCCTAGTCCGAGCTAGCGCGCAAACCGTGCCGTTGAGGCCCGTCACCGATTACGGTGGCGGGCCTCTCTAGCTTCGGTCAAATGAAAATACTTTAGTTAGTTAAAGAAAAACGTTTTATCCAACGCATGTGGGGAGTACAATCTCGTGCATGCGAATCGACGTGCCATCGGCTTTGATGCTGTTCGCGTGTCCCGTCCGGCTCTACGCTCCGGGCGTGCGACGTTGCGACGCGGTCGGCCTCGGTCCTTGCGTGCGGGTTCGCGAGTTTGCAACTGTGTATGTAAGGAGCGACATATGACTGTCGAGAAGAAGAATATCGATTGGGGTAGCCTCGGCTTTGGCTACATGAAGACCGATTACAGCTACGAGGCTCATTGGAAGGATGGCGAGTGGGACGAGGGCGGCCTGACCACCGACCACACCCTGCATGTCTCCGAGTGCGGTGGCATCTTCCATTACTGCCAGGAGGTCTTTGAGGGCCTGAAGGCCTACACCGCCGAGGACGGCAGCATCGTCTGCTTCCGTCCCGACATGAACGCCGAGCGTATGTACAACTCTGCGCAGCGCCTCGAGATGCCCCCGTTCCCCAAGGACAAGTTTGTTGAGGCCGTCAAGCAGGTCGTTTCTGCCAACGCCGCCTGGGTTCCGCCCTTCGGCTCCGGTGCAACCCTGTACGTACGTCCGTTTATGATCGGCTCCGGTGACGTGATCGGCGTGGCTCCCGCTCCTGAGTACACGTTCCGTATTCTCGTGACCCCGGTCGGTCCGTACTTTAAGGGTGGCCTCAAGCCCGTCAAGCTGCGCGTTTCCGAGTACGACCGTGCCGCACCGCACGGCACCGGCAACATCAAGGCCGGCCTCAACTACGCCATGTCCCTCAAGCCCACGATGGAGGCTCACCGTGAGGGTTATGCCGAGAACCTGTATCTCGACTCCGAGTCCCGCACCTATGTCGAGGAGACCGGCGGCGCCAACGTGCTGTTCGTGAAGGAGGACGGCACCCTCGTCGTTCCGCAGTCGCACACCGACTCCATCCTGCCCTCCATCACCCGCCGTTCGCTCGTTCAGGTTGCTCAGGACCTGGGCATGACCGTCGATCAGCGTCCCGTCGAGTGGGCTGAGGTCAAGGCCGGTACCTTTGTCGAGTGCGGCCTGTGCGGCACCGCTGCCGTCATCTCCCCGGTCGGCGAGATCGACAACAAGGTTTACGGCGCCGACGAGACCGTGACCTTCCCGGCTGGCTACACCGAGATCGGCCCTGTGATGAAGAAGCTCCGCGAGACCCTGACTGGTATCCAGTCTGGTGCTGTTGAGGACAAGCACGACTGGGTCTATACCGTGGCGTAAGCTGCCATAGCTGTTCGGCCCGAGGGCAACCTTCCTTTCCGGCGCGTCCTCGGACATGAAAGAACCTCCGCTGCGCACTTCGTGCGGCGGAGGTTCTTTCGTCCTGCGGAGTGCGCCGGAAAGGAAGGTTGCCCTCGGGCCTGCGTTACCTCGGCGCTGCCGTTACGGGCAATATAGATCTGAATTAAAGATGGCGAGAGGCCTTTTAGGCCGCGCTTTTGTTTTGGTTCGCGCCATGTGGGGGTGATGGCGACGTGCATTTTTGCGAGTATTCTGCAATCGAAGGCCCCTGCATACCGACCTCGGGCAAAAAATCGGGATTTCTCGATGTTTTCTACGAATGATGGGCGGGGTTATGGGCTGACAGCGTTTGATTTGCAGGGATATTCGCGGTCTTTGGCATTTATCGTGGCGCCCGAAGCCCTTGGTTATGTTGAATACTCCTAAAAATGCACGGCGCTTAGAGGGGGACCTTCGCGAAAAAGGAAACCGCCCCGTCGAAGTATGCATTCGACGGGGCGGTTTATGCATCTACCCGATTAAGGATACGCTGCGGATCTGTTAGAACTTGACGGTCGGGGCCTGGCGGGCTGCTTCGGCGGCCTCGAAGCCCTGGCGCTCCTTAAACTGGAAGATGCCGGCAAAGATGACAGCCGGGAACGTCTGAATGGCGTTGTTGTAGCTGAGCACGCAGTCGTTGTAGCTCTGGCGTGCATAGCTAATCTTGTTCTCGGTATCCTCGAGCGATGTCTGCAGCTGCGTAAAGTTGGTGTTTGCCTTAAGATCGGGATAGGCCTCGGCTACGGCGAAGAGCTGGCGCAGCGCACCGGTCAGCACGTTGTCGGCTTCCATCTTGGCCTCGGGCGTGGTGGCCTTGACGGCGGTGTTACGCGCACTGATCACGGCGGAGAGCGTCTCTTGCTCGTGCTTGGCGTAGCCCTTGACGGTCTCGACCAGGTTGGGGATCAGGTCGTTGCGGCGCTGCAGCTGCGTATCGATGTTCTGCCAGGCGTTATCGATGCGGTTACGCTTGGTGACCATGTTGTTGTAGATGCCGGCGATGGCGCAGACAATCACAATGACAACAACGATGCCGATGATGACGGTAATCATGATGTCTCCGTTTCGAATGGCCGCGGCGGCATGCGCCAGCTGCCGTTGGTATAACGCTACTAGTATACCCGCAACGTTTTGCCGTGCCGAACTTTCCGGTAAGCGTTATGTTTTCGGTGGGGTTGGTACCGGGACAAAGCGCGCGAGGTACAGGTGTAAGATATGCGACAGATTGTCGAGTGTTGTCTTTGCCCTGAGGATGGCGATACCAGTGGACCTTCGCATTAAGAAAACCTACCGCGCCCTGTTCGGTGCCTTCACCGAGCTTCTCGAGGAGCATCGTTTTGAGGACCTGACGGTTGCCATGCTGTGCGACCGCGCCATGATTCGCCGTACGACGTTCTACAAGCACTTTCGCGACAAGAACGATTACTTTGCCTTTTATATCGATGAGCTCATGTCGGGCTTGCCGCAAAAACAGCCCGATGAGGCCGGCGCAGTGTCTGCCGAGGACGTGCGCGCGCTTCGGCACGCGATTTTGGACGATGCCATGGATTTGATTCTGGCGCACGAGCAGCTCATGGATAACATTTTGGCAAGCAGCATGTCGGGCATGTTGACCAACGTTATTTGCGACCGCATTGCCCGCTCCATCCGCGAGCGTGTGATGAACGTGCTTGCCGAGGATGCCCTGGCCCCCGTGTCACTCGAGACGACGTCTGAGTTTGTCGCCGGCGGTATTATTCGACTTTTCACGATATGGTGGGAATCGGGCCACGATCTTGAGCGTCGACCCGAGATGGCCGACGTGGTCGATGCGCTGTTTGAGCGGACCATGACGCCGGTGCATCACTAAAAGTGGCGGAGAGAGGGGGATTCGAACCCCCGGAACGCTCTCGCGCTCAACGGTTTTCAAGACCGCCGCATTCAACCGCTCTGCCATCTCTCCGTGAGTCGTAATGATAGCATCGTTTTGGATTTGCAACAGGGGAGGCGAACGATGACGAGCACCGAAATCGACGAGAAGTTCATGCGCGAGGCGTTGGCGGAGGCGCGAGCCGCCGCGGCGGTGGGCGAGGTTCCCATCGGAGCCGTAGTGGTGCGCGACGGCGAGATCGTCGCGAGGGCGCATAATCGTCGCGAGCTCGACCAGGACCCTTCGGCGCATGCCGAGTTTGCGGCCCTATGCGCCGCCGCTCAGTCGCTTGGACGCTGGCGCCTTTCCGATTGTACGGTCTACGTGACGCTCGAGCCCTGCTGCATGTGCGCGGGGCTTATGGTTAATGCGCGCGTGGGGCGCTGCGTGTACGGCGCGGCCGATGCTAAGGCGGGCGCTCTGGGGTCGCTATACGACCTCAATGCCGATTCGCGCCTGAATCATCGGTTTAATGTGACGGCTGGGGTCTTGGCGGATGAATGCCGCGAGCTGCTGAGTAGCTATTTTGGCGGTCTGCGCGGAGCGGGCGGCGCTGATTGCGGTTGTGGGGCCGATCTTGAAGCACACGCCGCTCACGCCGCGGCGCTTGCAGGTGCCGGTGAGGATGCTGACGCGGCAGTTGACTTTGGTCCTGCGTGCCGCCGGCCCCGCCGTGTGCTGCTGGCGATTGACTCCTTTAAGGGCAGCGTGTCGAGCGCGCAGGCGGAGGCGGCAGTTGCCGGGGGCGTGCGCCGCGTGTGGCCCGATGCCCAAGTAAGCGCGCTGCCGCTGGCGGATGGCGGTGAGGGAACGCTCGATGCCGTTGCCGCGTGCGGCGGTGAGATTGTGACCTGCGAGGTGGCAGGTCCCTTGGGCAAGCGCGTGGCTGCCCGGATGCTGGTGGACGGCGAGCACGAGTCGGCTGTCATTGAGATGGCCGAAGCCGCGGGCATCGGGTACTCGCCGTGCACGGAGTCGGCGGCGTTGGCCGCGACGACCTATGGCGTGGGCGAGCTGATGCTTCGTGCGGTTCGCGCGGGGGCGAGGACCCTATATATGGGACTGGGCGGCAGCGCCACCAACGACGGTGGCGCCGGCATGCTGCAAGCGCTGGGCGCGCGTCTTGTCGATGACCGTGGCTGCAATATCGCTCCCGGTCTTGCGGGCCTTGAGCAGGTGGCGAGCGTTGATTTGGCGCCAGCGCTGCAGGCTTTGGATGGCGCGCGTGTCGTGGTGCTTTCCGATGTCGAAAACCCGCTCGTGGGGCGTCGCGGGGCACTTGCGGTGTTTGGCGGGCAAAAGGGCCTGCCGACAGACGATGTCGAAGCACTGAGCGGGTACGACGGCTGGATGGTCGGCTACGGCCGCCTGCTCGATACGGCGATTGCCGAGGCACGGGTTCAGAGGTTACTGCGCGCGCCCGAGGGCGCGCGGACATTTGGTTCGGTGCTCGGTGTGCCCGGTGCGGGCGCGGCGGGCGGTCTGGGCGCCGCGCTGCTGGCGCTCGGTGCGGAGCTGCGCTCGGGTGTGGAGACGGTGCTCGATCTCGTGGGGTTTGACGAGCGTGTACGCGATGTCGATCTGGTCATAACGGGCGAGGGCAATATGGACGATCAATCCGCTGCCGGTAAGGCGCCGGTGGGTGTGGCCCGCCGTGCCAAGCGCTATAGCAAGCCGGTGGTCGCCGTCGTGGGCGGTCGCGCTGACAACCTGGATGCGGTGTATGAGCAGGGCGTCGACCTGGTTTTGACGATCTGCCGCAAGCCCATGGGCCTTGAGCTGGCGCTCGATCCCCAAGAAGCCATAACCAACCTTATCTGCGCCGGCGAGTCTGCCGCTCGATCCTACGACCTCGCCCGCCTCTAAAACCTATCTCTCTATAAGTTGCGGTGAAATACGGAGTGTTTTTGCCTTTAAGGTGCCAATTCAGTCCGTATTCCACCGCAACTTCGTGAATGGTCATCCGAGGCTGGTCGACATGGGTTTCGAGTCGGACCGTCCGCTACGAAATGCGGCCATCTACTACGTTTAACCGGCCACCCTCGACTATCTCTGAATTTGCAAAAATGAAACCGCAGGTAGAGAGCTTGCTGATTTCCGAAAAAGTCGGCTATGGTCGACCCCTGCGACCAAAACGTAGTAGATGGGCCCTTTTCGTGGCGCAGCACCAGATCAGTCTTTTTGGGACGGGGCTTTCTTGGCCACTTTCGTCACCCTGATGTCCCCAGTCAAAAAGTAGTCAAAAAAGCCTCGTCCCAAATTAGCTGTCTTGCCCCATCGGGCGGGAGCAGGTAATATATATCGAGCGCCTAGCGCGTTCGATGGGTTCGGATGACGACATGTTCCGAATCTGGTCAGGTCCGGAAGGAAGCAGCCATAAGGAGCCTCTGTCGGGCATCCGAATCCATCGAGTGCACGGGCTTTCTTTTTGCGCGGTTTTACCAAACCGCGCAATGCTCGACGCTGCGCGCCACCCAGAGCGACAATTTGTCATTCAAAAGGCACGGCATGACCAGAAGGTCTATGCCGTGCCTTTTTCATGCCAACTTGTTCGCTCTGGGTGGCGCTCGCTGACTTTGCCAAAACATAGGCGGCCACGTGGTCCGGGCGTGATGGAGTGGTGTCTCGCTGGTCCTCGGCTTCGCCTGCGGGATCGCTCGACTACCAAGCGCCCTGCCGGCACTCGCGGGTAGCCGACCAAAACTGCCTGAAGGGTCACATTTATCTGATAATTGAATCCCTGGTGTTATGTCGCTCGCTGGCTGCGCCAAAACTGTGACGTTTTTTTACCACCGCTCAAGACTCTTCTGTAACGAGTTGCTTACGCATCTTCAGGGTTCGCCGTACTATCATGAATCAGATTGAAGAGAGATGATGATAGGGAGCGCCTTTTTATGATTGAGTTGCTCAGGCGTTTTGGTGGTAAGTTTCGCCGATATATGGTGATCGGCCCTGCGTGCAAGTTGATCGAAGTGATCTTTGACCTGCTGACGCCGCTGGTGATTGCCCAGATGATCGATAAGGGCATTGGCTCGCACGACGTGGACGCCGTCGTCCACTACGGCATGGTGCTTGCCGCCATGGCCGTGATCGGCATCTCGTTTACGCTCGTCTGCCAAAAGATGGCGGCGCTCACCTCGCAGGGCATGGGTACTGACATTCGCGGCGCACTCTACCAGCACATCAACAAGCTGAGCTATGCCGAACTCGATCGCTTTGGCACGCCGTCGCTCATCACGCGTATCACCAACGATGTCAACCAGGTGCAGCTTGCCGTGGCGCTGGGCGTGCGCATGCTCATCCGCTGGCCCTTCTTGGCGGTGGGCTCTATGTGCGCGGCCCTTGCCATCGACCTTAAGCTCGGCATGATCTTTTTGATTTGCACGCCCGCCATCGGCCTGGTGTTTTGGTTTGTCATGGCGCGCTGCATTCCCTACTACAAGCAGCTGCAGGCAAAGCTCGACCGCATCGCGCTTATCTGCCGCGAGGGGCTTTCGGGCGCCCGCGTTGTTCGCGCCTTTGTGCGTGAGGACCACGAGCGCGAGCGTTTTGCCCAAGCCGCCGATGACCAGGCCAATACCGCCATCGCGGTGGGCAAGCTCTCGTCAATCCTTAATCCCGTCACGTTTTTGGTGATGAACCTGGGCGTGTGCGCCATCCTGTGGGTGGGTGGCATCCAGGTCAACGTGGGTGAGCTCACGCAGGGTCAGGTCATGGCGTTTGTGAACTACATGACGCAGACCCTGACCTCCATCGTGTACGTCGCCAACCTGGTTGTGGTCTTTACCAAGGCGAGCGCCAGTGCGTCGCGTATCAACGAGGTGCTCAATTGCGTGCCGAGCATCACCGACGAGGGCAACCAGCCGGTCGCGCTGCCCAAGCCGGGCAATGCCGCCCCAGTTCCCGCGCTGAGCTTTGACCATGCGAGCTTCTCCTTTGGCGCGGGCGCGGCAAATGCCGTCAACGATGTGACCCTGGAACTCCCACTGGGCAAGACGCTCGGCGTTATCGGCGGCACGGGCAGCGGCAAGTCCACACTCGTCTCGCTTATCTCGCGCCTGTACGATGCGGGCACCGGCAGTGTGAGCGTGATGGGCGCCGACGTGCGTGCCTGGCCGCTCGATCAGCTGCGCCATGTGGTCGCGACCGTCCCGCAACGCGCGTCGCTGGTGAGCGGCACGATCCGCAGCAACCTGACCTGGCGTGACGAGGCGGCGACCGACGAGGAGCTCTGGGCGGCGCTCGATATGGCGCAGGCCAGCGAGTTCGTGCGTAACAAGCAGCAGGGCTTAGATGCTCCGGTCGAGGCGGGCGGTAAGAACTTCAGCGGTGGCCAACGCCAGCGCCTGACCATTGCGCGCGCTCTGGTGGGCTCGCCGCAGATCCTGATTATGGATGACTCCGCCTCGGCGCTCGACTTTAAGACCGATGCGGCGCTTCGCCATGCCATTCGCGAACGAAGCATGCGCGGTGCCGCCGAGGGTGGGCTGCCGCTGACCACGTTGATTGTGAGCCAGCGCGTCTCGACCGTGCGCGACGCCGACATGATCTGCGTGCTCGATCACGGCTCGGTCGCGGGCCTGGGCACGCATGACGAGCTGTACGCAAGCTGCCAGCTCTACCGCGAAATCTGTCAGTCGCAGCTTCGCCGTGAGGAGCTCGAGGGTCAGCAGGGGAGTATGGCGCCCACACCCGCCCCGACTGCCCCTGCGCCTATCTGCACAAAGGAGGGCTGCTAGATGAATCCGTATACTTCCTCCGGTTCGGTCGCCACGATGACCGCTAACGTGTCCGGCAACGATAACCTTAACGACCTGGGCGACGGTCCGCGCCAACCCGGTGATCCCGAGCGCTATCCCGTGGGTGCGGTGACCCGCCGCCTGCTGGGCTATGTTCGCCCGCACCGCGTCTCGTTTGCGGCTTCGTTTGTGAGTGCCGCCATCTCCGTTATCCTGCAGCTCTACACGCCCATCCTCATCGGCGAGGGCATCGACCTCATCGTTGCCGCCGGGCAGGTGGACTTTGACGCGCTGCTGCCGCTCGTCACCAAACTCGCGATTGTCGTCGTAGGTGCCGCGGCCTTCCAGTGGCTGCAGGGCTATTGCGTCAACCGCCTGTCCTACGAAACGGTGCGCGACATGCGCGTGGAGGCGAGCGACAAGCTCAGCCGCATGCCGCTCAGCTTTATCGACAGCCATGCCCACGGCGACCTTATGAGTCGCGTGGTCAACGACGTCGATCAGGTGGGCGACGGTCTGCTGCAGGGCTTCACGCAGCTCTTCACCGGCGTCATCACCATCGTGGGCACGCTCGCGTTTATGCTCTCCATTAACCTGACCATGACGCTCGTGGTGGTACTCGTCACGCCGCTTTCCATTTTTGCAGCCGGCGCCATCGCCAAGCTTTCCAACAAAAGCTTTACGGCGCAGCAGCGGATTCAAGGGCAGCTCGGTGGTCATATCGAGGAGTACGTAGGCGAGCAGAAGCTTGTCGACGCCTTTGCCTATGGTCCCAACGCCCAGCAGCGCTTCGATGCCCTCAATGCCGAGCTTTACACCGCGGGCGAGCGCGCGCAGTTTATGGGCTCGCTCTCCAACCCCGGCACGCGCTTTATCAACAACATCATCTATGCCGTGGTCGCTGTGATCGGCTGCGTGGGCGTGATCACGGGCGTGCCTGCGGCGCTCACGGTGGGCGGCGTGCAGATCTTCCTGTCCTACGCCAACCAGTACACCAAGCCGTTCAACGAGGTCACCAACGTCATTACGCAGATCCAGACCGCGTACGCCTCGGCGCGCCGCATGTTTGCGCTGCTCGATGCGCGCGAGCAGGAGCCCGACGCTGTGGATGCCATTGAGCTCACCATCCCGAAGGGCGAGGTTTCGTTTGAGCATGTGGACTTTAGCTATGTGCCCGACCGCAAGCTGCTGCAGGATATCTGCATCGAGGCCAAGTCCGGCATGCGCTTTGCCCTCGTTGGCCCCACGGGCTGCGGCAAGACAACGCTCATCAATTTGCTGCTGCGGTTTTACGATATCGATGCCGGGTGCATCTTGGTGGACGGTCGCTCGTCGCGCGACTACACACGCTCGAGCCTGCGCCGTGCTTTTGGCATGGTGCTGCAGGATACCTGGCTGTTCGAGGGCACGGTGGCGGACAACATCGCGTACGGTTGCCCGGATGCCACGCGCGAGCAGATCATCGAGGCCGCCAAGCGCGCGCATGCGCACAAGTTTATCGTGCAGCTGCCAGGCGGCTACGATACGGTGATCGGCGAGGACGGCGGAACGTTTAGCCAGGGTCAAAAGCAGCTGCTGTGCATCGCGCGCGTCATGCTCACCGACCCGGCTATCTTGCTGCTGGACGAGGCGACGTCGAGCATCGATACCCGCACCGAACTGCAGGTGCAGGCGGCATTTGACGAGCTCATGGCCGGTCGTACCAGCTTTGTTGTGGCGCATCGCCTTTCGACGATTCGCAACGCCGACTGCATTCTGGTCATGCGCGACGGCCAGATTATCGAGCGGGGCACGCACGATGAGCTGCTGGCGGCAGACGGCTTCTATGCCGAGCTCTACCGCAGCCAGTTCGCCCAGTGAGCAAGCCCGTGGGGCAAATGAATCAATCGACAGACGGTGGTTTACATCTGTCACGTTAGTACTAAGATATTCATCTAATAAATTGCATTAATGGCTCGAGTTTCGGGGGAAACGAGGCAACGTGACTATGACGTGCTCTTTGGTGGTCAACAGCAAGAGCGGTAATACCAGGATGGTTTCGGGGGCGATCAAGCGCGCCCTGCAGGCTGCGGGCGTTGAGTTTGTCCACGCCGCGGCGTTGAGCGACGATGCGGACGCAGATCAGGTTGCGCTCGAGGCGCAGGGCGCCTGCGCGGCCGACACGGTGCTCGTCGGTTTTTGGTGCGACAAGGGCGCGTGCACGCCTTCGGTCGCGGCGTTGCTTTCCGCCCTGCATGGCAAGCGCGTTTTTTTGTTTGGCACCTGCGGCTTCGGTGCCGACCAGAGCTATTATCAGCAGATTATCGATCGCGTGACCTCCAATTTGGCCAATGATGCCGAGCTTGTAGGCTGGGCGATGTGCCAGGGCAAGATGGGTCCCGCGGTTAAGCAGCGCTACGAGGCAATGCTCGAGCAAGATCCCGAAAACGCCCGATTTAAGATGCTGCTCGACAACTGGGTTGCCGCGAAGGACCATCCCACCAAGGAAGATATGGATAACATGGCTGCAGCCGCAAAAAAGGCCGTTTTGGGCGAATAACTTCGCCGCTTGCGGTGCCGCGCGTTCAATCGTACAAACGTGAAAGCCTCGAGATTCTCGGGGCTTTTTTCATGACACGAGGGCGCCCCTTTATTGATGGAAGGCCTAATAAGCTGATTGTTCTATGCCCGGATGTGTGCGGAGTGGGATGGGATTTCCGGATGGGTGGGGTTGCGGAAGCTGCGTCCCGGAATTTGCCTTTGGAATGGGATGCGGTTTCCCGTTGAGGGGCTCTGTGGAAACCGCATCCCAGTTTTCGGCCGAGAAATGGGATGCCGTTTCCGGTTGAGGGCCTTGGCGGAAAGTGCGACCCGGAATTTGTGATCGGAGTGGGATGTGGTTTCCCAACGGGGGCACAAGCGGAAGCCGTATCCCACTCCGGACGTGAATTCTGGGACACGGTTCTCAGAGGATTATGGGCTGCGAACTACATGGGGCTGTCATAAAACTCCGGCAAAGGGGGGTCGGAAATAAATGACACTTCCAGTAGTTTGTTTTAATGTGGGGGGGGGGTACCATTATTTTAGTTTCGCAAAAAACGAACCTTCTATGGGGAAGTTGCGTAGGGGGTTAGTCGTAAGTATTGGATAAAACAGACTAATTTGGGGATAAATGACCACTTACGCCAAAATAAGTAGCATTTAGCGATAAAACATTGAAAAATATGTAGCACATCGCTATGTTTTTATTACGAAAAGATTCCAAATTGGCTTATTTCGGACTCACTTTTCAAGCGCCTTGCGGTTCCTGTTGAAACTTGCTGACCTTTGGATGGGTCGAATAGGTCCTCAAGGGGGATGAATTATCACTTTGACGGCGCGTAGACTCAAACGATTTATTACGCTTTTGAGTAGCTTGGCGTTCGCGCTTGTCATAGCCCTTGCCGTTGTTTCTTTTGTGCCTCGCGCATTTGGATACACGCCCTTTGCTGTGCTTTCGGGCTCTATGGAACCCGAGCTTCCCGTTGGCTCCATGGTGTTTGTCCGCCAGGTTGAGCCAACGGATATTGCCGTGGGCGACAATGCAACCTTTTACCGATCGGACGGCGCCGTGGTGACGCACCAGGTGTACGAGATCGACCCTGTGGCGCAGATGATCGGCACGCAGGGAATTGCGAACAAAAATGCAGACGGAAGCATCATGCACGATGCCGAGCACACGCCTTTTTCGAGTGTTATCGGCACTGTTTCTTTTTGTGTCCCTTACCTGGGCTTCGTTAACGCATATTGCACGACGATGCCCGGTTTGCTTGTCGTGGTGGCCGTTCTGGCGCTGCTGATCACGGCGTCGATAGTGCTCGATCGGATGGTTCCCGACGAGCCTGCGGGCAAGCATACCCGCGTGCATGCGAGGGAGCGGCGTTCATAGCGGCAGGGAAAAGCGTCGGCGGCGGTAGGGGCCGTTGCCGGGGAAACGATTCTCGAAAGGAAGAGAACGATGGAAAACAAGAAGAAAAAGCGCTACGGCATCATTGCCGCCCTGTTGCTGTTGGTGCTGGCTGCCGGCGTGGGTACCTATGCATGGCTGACGGCGCAGTCGAGCCTGACCAACAACTTCACTACTGCGGGCATCAACCACCCCACCACTAATCCTGATAATCCGGATCAGCCGATTCCGGATGACAAGACTAAGGTCAACGGCAATCTGACCGAGACTAACTGGGTTGCGGACTCCAAGCTCGCCCCTGGCGTGTCTGTTCCTAAGAATCCTAATGTCGGTATTGGCAAGGGGTCCGAAAACGCTTATGTGTACGTTTTCGTGAAGAACGAGACAGCGTCTGCTGGGACTGCTGATTCCAAGACGACTTACTTCACCATTAACAAGGGTTGGAAGGCCGTTGAGGCGACCGCTGTTGAGGACGAACCGACTCATTATCTCGGTGGCCTTTTCGTTTATGTTGGCAATGAGACCGAGGCCACTCCTCTTATTGCCAGCAAGACCGGGGACAAGTGGACCGGTCAGCTGTTCGACCAGGTGACTACGCCCAAGGAGACTGAGCAAAAGGATTTCGCCAATCCTGCCACGATGAAGGTCAACTGCTTTATTTACGCAGCAGATAACACTACTGAGGGTTCGTCTGCGTCTGCTTTGACTGCTGCCAAGGCCTGGGCTGCCAAGTTGCAGCAGTAACCCCACCCCCCACTGAGATCTCGGCCCGCCCCCACCCCTATATTCGGGCCGGGATCTCGGTCCCCCCTATCGACGACTGGCGAACGTAATGCTCAACAATCCTTCCGACAATCAGAAACGCACCTTGGCGCTTGCCGCGATGGCGCTGTTGGCCCTGGCGTGCCTGTGCGGCACGCTGGCTTTTACCGTTGATATGGTTCCGGCGAACAACGTCCTATCGTTTGGCAGCGTGAAGGTACGAGTCTGCGAATACACCCTCAACGTGCAGGGCGAGGAGATTCCGTTTGATCCCAACGAGCACGGTGACTATCCCGACACCAAGGCCGGGGGTTCTGACATCAGCCGCATTGTGCGCGTGGAGAACGTCGGCGCGCAGCCTGAGTACGTTCGCGCGCGTCTGCGCATGACGTCGGTGGCGCCCGACGGTTCGAGCGCGGATGCTTCGGGCAGCGTTGCGTTTCATGTGAACGCGGGCGAGGGGTCCCCGTGGATCGATGGCGGCGATGGGTGGTACTACTACCGCGGATTGGCCGGGCGTGGCGGCACGCTCGACCCCGGTGCCATGACGGAAAGCCTCATGGACTCGCTGCGCTTTGTGGGCGACTACCACGATGCCGCGCGCGGCGGCTCATTCAGGCTCGATATCGATGTTCAGGCCGTGCAGGCCAAAAACCAGCAGGCAAGCGATACCGTCCTCGACGTGCTTGACGTCGCGGGCTGGCCGGAGGCGAACTAGCCTATGAAGATCAAGAACATGAACCGGGGCGTGCTTAGCAGGCTAGTTGCCGTCGCGGCGATTGCCCTTTGCTGCGTTATGGCGCTGCCAACGGTGGTGCATGCCGAGGACGTGCCCGAGAACACAAACGAATACCACATCAAAAACGCGAACGACTTTTTGGTGTACGTGGCGCTTTCGCGTGAGCGCGATACGTCCGGCTGGCGCGTTTATCTCGATAACGATATCGTGCTTAATGATGACGACATGAAGACCATTGTCTCGCACACCGTTAAGCATCTGTCGTTTGGCAACAAGGAGCATCCGTTTAAGGGCGTGTTCGATGGTCAAAACCACACCGTTGAGGGCCTGAGCTACGATAAAGACGCTTTTGACCCCGAGCGCGATACGGGATTTTTTGCCGAGACCAACGGTGCCACCATCAAAAACTTCCTGGTCAAGGACGCCAACGTGTGGGCGGACTTCCGCGGTGGCATTATCGTGGGCAAGGCCGTCAAAACGCGCTTCGAAAACGTTATGGTCATGGAGAGCACGCTGCACGTGACCTGCGCCAACAATGCTCTCAACCTCATTACCAACGCAGGCTTTGAGGGCGGTCTCATCGCCGGCGAGCTCGACGGCTGCACCCTCTACAACTGCGAGGTCCGTGGCGGCCGTGCCGTCAACAATACGACCTCGGGCGTGCAGGCGCTCGGCGGTGAGGGTCTGTATATGGCGGCGTTTGCCGGCTATGTTACAAATTCGACGATTGAGTACTGCCGCGTTACACCTACGCGCAAGAAGGACGGCTCGATTGCCGCGAATGGCATGACCGACGTCACCAATAAGTACGACGTGGCTGTTGGCGCTCTGGGCGGCAACAACGTGTATGCCTCGGGTTTTGTGGGCTGCATGGCGGGTAACGCCAAGATTATCGACTGCTTCTCGACGGCGCAGTGCTACAGCTATGCCGCGTCGTACGTGGGCGTTGTCTCCGTGACGCGCGCATGGACGGGTGGCCTGGCGGGTCGTATTCTGACGGCCGAGGGCAACGAGCTCGTTCGCAGCCATTTTGCGGGTGACTTGAGCTCGCGTCAGTACAATCCCATCGCCGTGATCCCCATCATTCAAAACGATGTGAACCTGGGCGGTATTGCTGCGCGCGCCAACAAGGGTGACGCCACGGTTACCGAATGCTACTTTAAGCCGAGCGTGAGCCTTTCTGGCAACAGCCAGGGCAACCCTGCTAAAAAGAAAATCCCCTCGTTTGGCGGCGATGGCACCACCAAGGGTGATGGCTATGGTCCATGGGATGACGAGCGCTACACCACGCGCGAGCTGTGGGAAGAGCACGACTACGACTTCTGTGCCGGCACCATGCGCTCGACTGCTAACGACGGGACCCTGGATGGCCCGCACCCCAATGAGTGGGCGATGGATTACAAACTGAATATTCCTGTGCATGGCCAGAGCGTTAAGGCGACGATCGATTTTCCCGGTGCGGGTACCGCGACAATTACGGCAACCAAACTCGGTATTGATCAAGCGGCCTCGGATCCGTACGCCTTTGCCGTGAGCGCCGTGCTGGCGGGAACGGCCCAGGGCTTGGCCCAGGGCGATACATCGGTGACGTTTAGGCAGGATACCTCCGCAAAGCCCAAGGGCTTGACCGATGCCAACGGCGGTTATCGCTTCATGGGCTGGTTCCGCGAGTCCGGAGTCAATGTGAACCGTATCGATGCCGATAACGCCTGGTTTAACGGCAAGACCGATGCCGATGCCGTTAAGGCTGGCAAGCAGGTCCAGAAGAACGAAGCGCACGAGATAACGTCGACCTATACCGCCGATAACGCGAAGGGGGCCGAGGCCTTTAAGGGCAACGACCTGTTTATTGCTTCGTACGAGGCGCAGGTACTGTTCTATAACGTCAAGGGCGAGACGCTCGCGTGGCAGAGCGGCGAGGAGCACGACAAGTCGACGGACTGGTACCGCTATGGCGTCGGTTTAACGCCGGCTGCCCCTGCGGACCGCGGCACTCTTTCCGCCAGCGCCACCTTTATCGGTTGGACGACGCAGCCGAGTGGCGAGGCCGGGATGCATGGCGGTTACGCGGCCATCACCTCGCCTAAGCTTGCCGAGCTAAAAAACGCCGGTGCGTTCTATCCTGCCGGCACCGAGATCACTGTGCTTGGTCCTACCGATTTTTATCCGGTGTACACCGACTATGTGTCGAACATCATGACGGTGTTTGAGGGCAATGAGCAGGATGCAACCGACGATCAGACTCGGCGCGACGGTGTGGGCAAAACTGACGTTAAGGTTGAGACTGCCGAGGATGGCACAAGCGCGTATACCGTACGGGTGCTCGACGTATCCGGTAAAGCTATATCCGAGGAGGGCCAGCTGCCCGACGGCTATCGTTTCCTGGGTTGGTATGAAAACAAGGGAACCGAGGATGCCCCGCTCGAGGTGCGCGTAAGCCGCGATCCCAGCTATACGCTCCCCACCGATGTCGATTTAACCGCGCCGCATACCTACATCGCCCGCTTTGAGTACCGAGTGGATTATTACGTTCGGGCTTATACCAACCATGAGTTTACGGACAGCAAGCTACTTTGTTCCGTTTGGAATCGCTATCAAACGCCCTTTGAGGAAAACGTCGGTAGTACCTTCGTGCGTGAAAACGTCGTCCACTGGGGCCCGGAGCATGTTGACCACGGTATAAAGGATAGTTATGAAACGTGTGGCACGCGCTTCACGAAGGAAACCCTTGTCGTGAGTCCCCTTAACGCGTACTCGCACAACGTTAAAAACGATACGGGAGCCGATACTCTAAAAAACCTCTATGCCGATACCGATTTTCCAGGCGCTGCAACGCTAAGCGATACTTGGACTTCGGCTTCGCTGAACGTAACGGTCAAACCGGTGAATGATCGCTATCGCCTGAATTTCTGGACGCTTGAGCGCGATGGTGAATATTGGACATATGTGAAAAATCCCATCGAGAGCATGGTGCGTACAGATAAGAAGTACTACGTTCGCGCGATGATTACCACGGACGTTAATTTCTACAACAAGGGCGATAATGTCGTGAGGACTGCCACGCGGCGCTATGAGAGTAACTTGCTGCAGACCAAGGTGAACGGGGCGGATCCGACGTTCACGTATTACTACCCGCATGTTAATAAGTCGGTTAAAGTGGCCGAAAAGCCAGAAGATGGTGAGAAGGGATCGTATGAGAGCCCCCTGACCCTCGAAGCCTCTCCGACCGATGCCGACATGGCCGTGCCGGGCTATAAGTTCCTGGGCTGGATTTCGACCGCCGAGGTCAAGAAGGATTCTGCCGTCTGGGACTATATCTACGATGTCAAGGGTGATTCCTTCACCACTTCTGACCCGGATAAGGCCGAACCGTATCTGGTGAAACCAGATTTTAAGGTCACCCAGTGGCAGGATGCCTATCCGGTGTACGCAAAGTACAACGTCAACTACACTACCAATCTGCACCGCGCCGGTTTTGACGGCACTTCTGAAGTCAACGTGCCCAAGTACGACATCGTTCCCGTTATCAATGCGGGCGCTGGCCCCGCCACGGCAACGGTGACCCCTGACGTCACGATGCCGGTTTATAAAGCAGGCGGTAAGCTGTATGAGTTGCAGAAGGTTGAGATCGAGCTTCCGAATGGCGAGATCAAGACGCTTCCCTACGATGTGGAGCATGGTACTTGCTCTTATCCGGTGGAACCTGGCGGAGCCTATACATTCGTGGCGTACTATTCGCCGTTGGCGGTCGTGTACCATCTCAATGCCAAAGATGTGGACGGCAAAGTTGCCCAGAAAGGCGATACGCTCGGCAACCTTGATGGCGGCATCCCGAAGCCCACTTATGACGTCCGCACTATCGATGGGGATACAGGTAAGTTCAACGTCTTCGTGGGCTGGACGGAAGCCCAGCCGGCACCTGGCAAGGGCTATGTCGCTTGGTCGGAGGGCATCCGTATGGTGAGTGCCTCTACCGTGGTCAAGGCCCCCATGGAGCTGTACCCGGTCTACCGTCCCAGCCTGGTTACCGTTCAATCGAACATCGACTTAAATCTCGCGAATCCTGCTCTTGTCCGCGGTCTCGGCCGTACTGATTCCGGCGACCAGATTTCTCTTGAGGTCAAGGCTGTCAAGGAGGTTTCGGGCATTGACGGCACCAAGTACGACTTTGTCGGCTGGTCGCGTGACTATACATCCGATGGCAACTACACCCTGATGACCGATGAGGAGAAGTATCCCCTCGAGGGTAATGAGCCCTTTAAGAACGTGACCTACACTGCGGTGTACAAGATTGCGCCGTATAAGGTGCGCTATCACGGTATCGACGGGTCGGTCATCTTTACGGCGACCGTCGACTCGGGCGATGAGCGCGCACAAGACGGCAAGTCCGGTTTTATCCACACGGTCGATGTCCCTAAAATGGGCGAGAGCGGCAACCCCGTCTATGACAAGGACGGCAACCCCGTGATGGAGCAAAAATCCGTGGCATATGACCCGGATGCCCACTCCAAGATCGTTGCGCTGCTCGATGAGCAGGCGGCCGCCAATGGCGATATGCGTGAGCTCTTCTTGGAGTGGCGATATGTGGGCGCCGATGGTGATACGAAGCCTTGGGATGTGTTTAAGGACGAGCCAATTAAGGGCGACATGGACCTGTATCCCGTTACATATCGCGTGGTTGCCAAAGATACGTCTGATCCCGCGAAGTCCGAAACCATGACCGCCCAGCTTAAGTGGCTGCTCGATCCCGCCGCCGCCAACACCGTCGATGACAGTGCCGACAAGGCGCCGTTTAAGGTCTGCTTTGCCAAGCCGTTTATGGGAACGCGGCTGACCGTTACGGTAATGCGGGCAAGCTACGGGCCTGGTACAGAGGGTGTTTCTGTGGCGGAAGAGCCCGTAAACGGCAAGTTTGTCTCGCTCTACAGCCTTGGTTCGGGTGACGGCTCGTTCGACCTGGCCAACCGTCTGGAGTCCAAGAAGACGGGCGAGGGCGATCAGGGCCCCGGCAAAGCCGTGTTCAACTTTGCCCAGACTCATGCGCTGACGATCGTTAAAAAGACGACCGATGCCAGCGCTATGGGGCAAACGTTCCGCTTTAAGGTAACGCGAAAGATGTCGCAGGATTCTCCTGCCGAGACGCGCATGGTCGAGGTGAAAGTTAGCGAGCAGCGCGACGAAAACGGTGAAACTTGCTATGTCGGCAGCGTGCAGTTCGCCGCTCCGGCTGGCATCTATACCGTCGAGGAAGATACGGCTTGGGCATGGCGCTACCAGGGTGAGCTGAGCACGCCGGGCAAGGCGCCCGGTAAAACTGCCGAGCTGACGATTTCGTCTGCATCGAGCGCGAACGATGCCACGTTCACCTGCACGAACACGCGTGTGAACGACAAATGGATCGACGGCAGCGATCGTGCCCATAACGTTTGGAGCAACGGCAACGTAGCAAAGAAGGAGGATTAGCATGTCCAAGCGCAAGCGCATCATCGCCTTGCTGGTGGGGGTTATCCTCCTGGCCGGTACGGCAGGCACGTTGGCCTGGCTTTCGGTTACGGGCGTGCTGGTCAACCAGTTCGGCATCGGATCGGTGACGCCATCGGTTCAGGAAACGCTCAACGGCAAAGTGAAAAGCGATGTCAAGGCGAAGAACACGGGTACTGCGCCCGCCTATATTCGTGCTGCAGTGGATATCTACTGGCAGGACCAGGATGGCGCACGCCTGTGGGATGAGCCAGTTGCCGGCACCGACTACGTCATTGACTGGGGCAGTGTGTCCAAGGCATCTGCTTCCAACACCGCCTCGTCTTGGGTTGTCGCGTCCGACGGGTACTACTACTGGACGTCTCCCGTTGCTCCGATGGGCAAAACCGATGTGCTCATCAAGAGCGTGACTGAGCAGAAGGCAGATGGGAAGAACCTGGTCGTTGACATTTCGACCCAAGCAATTCAATCCACGCCCGACGATGCAGTTGCAGAGGCATGGGGCTGTACAGTCAAGGATGGCGTGCTGGTGCCGCCGCATGGAGGTGCGTAGGTATGGCTTCTCCGATTCGTAAAGACGTTGTGTGTTCCTTGCGCTGCGTGATGGCGGCAATCGTCTGCCTTATCGCGCTTGCCGTTCCTGCACGTGCGTTTGCTGACGTTCCCACGATTGCCTATGACGGAAATGCACGCCAGCTAACGGTATCGGGAGCGACGGACTCCTCGGGGGAGCCCGATCTGTTTCCAGCCTTTAAAGATCTAATGCCCGGCGATGTACGCGAGCAACAGATTGGGGTTCGTACCACGGGTGTAAAGTCCCAGGTACGTGTGTTTGTGCGGGCTGTTGTCGATCACGAGACGGCACATCTGCTATCGCCCATCACCTTAACGGCGACTGTGGGCGATGCCTCTGCAGGTTGGCTCCAGACAGGAACACCGGGCAGCGTGTTCGCCTATCCCACGCAAATCGCCACGTTTACGAGCGATGACAGCACGGTGCTTAATCTGCAGCTAAGCGTTCCGACGTCGGTGGGCAACGAGCTTGCCGACGCAAACAAGACCATTCGCTGGGAGATTACCGCCGAGGACGATGGCGAGAAGATTCCCGTGCAGTCTGCTGACAGCAAGAAGCCCGGCTTGCTTGGTCTGGCGGCAACGGGCGACAACACGCTCACGTTGCTTTTAGTTTTGCTAACTCTTGCCAGCATCGCTTTTATAGCCGCGCTACTTTTGTCCCGGAGGGATAAGTACTAGGTCCATCTTCTAAACGCAACGCCCTCCCGGGCGGCTGGCACGAAGTTCCCTGCTCTACAGTCCTGCGCAAGACGAAGGCCACATTAAGTGGCCTTCTTTGCGTGCGGAACTCGCGATGAACTTCGAGCCCGCCGCTCGGGAGGGTGTCTCTTTATTGATAGAAGGCCTAATAAGCTGATGATTTTATGCCTGGATGTATTCGGAGTGGGACGGGCTTTCCGGATGGGCGGTGTTTCGGAAAGTGTGTCCCAGAATCGGCGCTCAGAGTGGTCCCCACTTTCCGGTTGATGTCTTGTCCGGAAACTATGTCCCGGAATTAAGGCTTGGAATGGGATGCACTTTCCGGTTGAGAGCCTTAGCGGAAAGTGCGACCCGGAATTTACTCTTGAAGTGGGATGCGCTTTCCCAACAGGCCCTCAAGCGGAAACTGCGTCCCATTCCGAAGGCAGATTCCGGGACACACTTTCCGAATACAAAGAAGGCCACTTAATGTGGCCTTCGTCTTGCGCAGGACTGTCCGAGCAGGGAACCTTATATGCCTCCGCCCGGACAGACGTTTCAGTTATGAACTCGCAGCTAGCCGCTATTTGATCTTGGTCGTACCCGGTGCCAAGTTAGGGTCGGTTTCGTTGGCCTCGGTCTGGAAGTGCTCGGTGTAGACGTTCTTGCCGTCGCGGAACATTTCGTAATACTGCATCTTGGCGTAATCCTCGCGCGCCTTGGTGGCAGCAGCGGCGACGGCGTCATCACCGGTGACGTTGGAGGAGAGCGCCCAGCGCAGGCTGGCGTCCTCGTAGCCGACGGAGTTGATGGCGGGCAGCGACTCGCGCAATGTCATATGCGCCTTCTGGTAGTCGGTCAGCGGTGCGCCGATCAGCTGCATCAGCTGGGTGGACAGATAGTTGGTGGACAGGTCGTCGACCTCACTCGTCTGGTCGCAACCGGCAACGTCGTAGTTAGCCCAGATGATGTAGTCGGTCTGCCACAAGCGTTCCTGGTGGGTGGCGTCGTCCTCGCCGGTAAACCACTTATCGTTGAACTTGGACGGGAAGAACGGCTGATGGTCGCCCCAGAACACCACGACCACCTTACGGTCGAGCTTGCTCAGGGCGTTGAGGAAGTAGCGCAGCGCCTGATCGGACTGCTCGATGCACGAGACATACTCGTCGACATCGGACAGCGTGCCATCCTCGACGGTCTTGGCATCCAGGTCGGTCGTGTCGATGTTCAGGTGCATCTGCTTGTCGACCGGCAGCAGGCCCGTGTCGTAGCCCGAGTGGTTCTGCATGGTCACGTCGAAGATGAACTGCGGGTCGGCGTTCTGGTCGAGCAGCTCAAGAATCTTGTCGTATGTCGCCTGGTCGGTCACCATGCCGCGCAGGGTGTCGGCACCCTGGAAGTCGTTGATGGACAGGAACTGGTCAAAGCCAAAGTCCTTGTAGACGTTCTCGCGGTTCCAGTTGGTCGCGTGGTTGGGGTGCATGGCCGTGGTGGAATATCCGAGCGACTTGAACTGCTCTGCCAGGTTCCCGGTCGTTTCCATGTTGTAGATGGTGTAGGGGTACACGCCCGAGCCCAGGTTGGCCATGGAGTTGCCGGTCATAAACTCAAACTCGGTATTGGCGGTACCGCCGCCGTAGGCGCTCACGTAGAGCTTGCCACGGCTGAGGCAGTTGGACAGGCTCTTAAAGTACTGCGGGCCCTCGTAGCCGGCGCGCATGTTCTGGTAGATTGACAGATCCGAGAAGGTCTCGTTCATGATGGCGATGACCGTGGGCTTCTCGCTGTCGAACTGCTCCTTTGCGGCGGCGCGCTCGTCGCTCTTGGCCGCGTCGGACTTGTCGTAGGCCTTGGCGTACTTTTTGAGCGTGGCCTTGGCATCGTCGACGGAGTAGTCGGCGGGTTTGGGCGGCTTGATGGACTGCGCTGCGCTAATGAAAGCGGGCAGGTAGCCCTCGCGCCAGTAGCTCTCGAGCGGGCGCCAGGTGTAGACGGTGATGCCGAGGGTGTTGTAGTAGTCGATGAGCGTGACATGCGCGGTTACGCCGCCCAGGCACAGCACTGCCACGAGCAGGTTGGTGAGCAGCATGCGCTTGGCGTTGGCGGCACCCTTCTGACGGTGCGGTGCCACCAGGCCGGCGTACTCGCACAGCAGCATGGCGATGGCGGTAAAGCCCATGGACAGCACGCAGAACAGCGAGATCGAGAAGGTGTAGCCGTTGCCGGCGACCGCGGCGGCGGTGGAGATGGCCGAAAGGTCGCCCGGCTGGATGGGCATGGATTTAAACGTGATGACGAAAAACTCGGCAATGCCCAGGACAAAGAGGGCGAAGGCCAGGACCGCGGGAGCTGCGCCGTGGCGCTGGAATAGGAAGAACAAGCCGACCATGAGCACGGTGATAATGGCCCATTCGAGCAGAATGCACAGGGGGTAGATCCAGGTAAAGTCGTGGTTGGACGAGACCTCCATGCCCAGCAGCGCAAAGACGCCGGCGAGCAGTAGGCACAAGACGGCGGCGACGAGCGGTTTGCCCACAAAGGCGCCGCGCAGGCGGGCGAGCTTGCCGGTGAGGGCGGGGGCATCGGGCGCGGCAAACGCAAAGACGCGCGGGGCGATACGGTCGCGGGCGATGCTGGCCCAAGCGCAGCCGGTGAGGATGGCGTTGGTCAGGATGAGCATCACAAAGGCGAGCGGCTCGTTTTGGGCGACGAGGCCAATGGCGCCCCAGACGGTCAAAAAGAGCTGGAACAGGCCGAAGGCGACGCTCCATCCAAGAGCGCTTTTGGCAACGGTGCCCGACTGAGCGCGAATGGCCTTGGCCTCGCGCAAGACAAGGTAGACGGTCGCCGCAAGACCGACGAGCGAGATGGCGGCAGCGAACATGCTGAGACTCCTCACAAACTAAAACCTACGAAAGCGGGGGTTTACCCGATTGTTACCAAGATATGCGCTGCATTTGGTGACTGCGCACAACAACCAGCCATAATAACGCGCGTGCGTGGCGGTGTTGCGCAATGTAGCGGCGACCTGCGCGATAATGGACGGGAATTACACGGAAACGTAAAGGCTTCTTAAAGAAATGGCGAGGGTAGGGCGATGAGCGAGCAGGTTTGCAAGGCGGACATGGGCAGCGACGGAGCTGCGGTCGTGGATACATACGGCTATCCGGTCGAGACTACGGGCAACGCGGTGCTGGACATCTTGGAGCATCGCTCGTCTACGCGTGCCTTCGCGCGTGATGACGATGACCGTCCCGTGGCGGTGACCGACGAACAGCGGGCGGCGATTCTGCATGCGGCGAGCCGTGCGCCGTCGGCAGGCGCCATGATGATGTATTCCATCGTGAGCATTCGTGAGCAGGCCACATTGGACCGCCTGGCCGACCTGTGCGATCATCAGCCCATGATCGCCAAGGCGCCCTGGGCACTCATATTTGTAGTCGACTATGCCAAGTGGATCGATCTGTTTGAGCATGTGGGTTGCTTTGAGCCCGAGTTTGTCGAGCGCACGGGCAAGTCGCCCCGTCGTGCGCCGGGCCTGGGCGACTTTGCCATCGCGGCACAGGATGCCATGATCGCCGCTCAAAACGCCGTGGTTGCCGCCGAGGCCCTGGGGCTGGGGAGCTGCTATATCGGCGATGTCGTCGAGAACGCCGAGGAAGTCGCCGCGCTGCTGGACTTGCCTCCCTATACCATGCCGCTGTCGATGCTCATCATCGGCACGCCCCGCAAGGAGCGCCCGGCGATCGCGCATCCCGTGGTGAACCTGGTGCATGAGGAGCGTTATTGTCGCGCCGACGCCGCGACCTTGGATGCGCAGGTGGCCGAGATGGACGCGATGTTTCGCCCGCACGCCCGCGAGGTGGGCGAGCGCGTCGTCGATATCTACACCCGTAAGCACACGAGTCCCTTTATGGCCGAGATGAGCCGCTCCATGGAGTGGTGGTTCAAGAACTGGCTCGGAAAATGACGAATGTGACAAAGGGACTGTCCCTTTGTCACATTCCATATCGCCGCGGTGGCCTAAAGGCCGCATAAATGTTTATTTAGCTGGGAAAACAGTACCATTCAAACATGGGCTGATTACCTATAATCCCGTCGAACGTTAAAATTGGGAGGAAACTGGCTTATGGAACAAAAGGCAAAGGAAGTAGCCTCGCACGCTGCGATTCCTGTGAGCATCTCGGCGATGCTCGTCACGCTGGGCGTGGTGTACGGCGATATCGGCACCAGCCCCATGTATGTAACCAAGGCGCTCGTTGCCGGCAACGGCGGCATCGGAAGCGTCACGCAGGAGTTCGTGCTCGGCGCGCTCTCCCTTGTCGTGTGGACGGTCACGCTGCTGACGACCGTCAAGTACGTGCTGATCTCGCTGCGCGCCGACAACCACGGCGAGGGCGGCATCTTTGCCCTGTACAGCCTGGTCAAGCGCTGCGGCAAGTGGCTTATCATCCCCGCCATGCTGGGCGGCGCGGCACTGCTCGCCGACGGTATCCTGACGCCGGCCGTTACCGTGACCACGGCCATCGAGGGCCTGCGCACCATTCCGGCGGTCCACGCCGTGCTCGGTGACGACCAGGGCCGCGTTGTCGCCATCA
Organism: Collinsella sp. AM43-1; assembly: GCF_003467925.1. Classification (NCBI taxonomy): domain Bacteria; kingdom Bacillati; phylum Actinomycetota; class Coriobacteriia; order Coriobacteriales; family Coriobacteriaceae; genus Collinsella; species Collinsella sp. AM43-1. The sequence continues at coordinate 59,926 of NZ_QSFR01000007.1, forward strand.
CGCTCGCCATCATCATCGCGCTCTTCTTGGTGCAGCGCATCGGCACGGCCAAGATTGGCCACGCCTTTGGCCCCATCATGACGCTGTGGTTTTTGTTCCTGGGCGGTACGGGTCTGTTCTTTGTCTTCCAGTATCCCGCGGTGCTTTTGTGCCTCAACCCGCTGCGTGGCATCGGCTTTTTGCTGAGCCCCAACAACCATGCGGGCATCATGATCTTGGGCAGCTGCTTCCTGGCCACCACCGGTGCCGAGGCGCTCTATTCCGACATGGGCCATGTGGGCCGCGGCAACATCTACGCCACCTGGCCGTTTGTTAAGTGCTGCCTGCTGCTGTCCTACATGGGCCAGGGCGCGTGGCTTATCAACAACGCCGGCAACCCGGAGCTCATGGGCATCGCCGACCTCAACCCCTTCTACCAGATGCTCACCCCGGGCCTGCGTCCCTTTGCCGTCGGCCTTTCCACCGTCGCGGCCATCATCGCTTCGCAGGCGCTCATCACCGGCGCATTCTCGCTGGTGTCCGAGGCCAGCCGCCTGGACCTCATGCCGCATATGCAGGTCTTCTATCCTGCCGAGACCAAGGGCCAGCTCTACATCCCCATGGTCAACAACGTCATGCTCGTGGGCTGCGTCGTCGTGGTGCTGCTGTTCCAGAACTCGGCGCACATGGAGGCCGCGTACGGCCTGGCCATTACCCTGACCATGATGTGCACGACAATGCTGCTCTTCTTCTATCTGCACGTGGAGCGCAATCTCAAGGTCGCGCCGTGGATCTTTGCCGCCTTCTTCCTTATGCTCGAGGGCTTCTTCTTTGTGAGCTCGCTCACCAAGTTCTTCCACGGCGGCTACTTCACCATCCTTATGGCTGCACTCATCATGGGCATTATGGTGTGCTGGTACAACGGCACGGCGGTCGAGCAACGTCAGTTTACGCTGCTGCCGCTGCGCAGCTATCTGCCGCAGCTCAAACGCCTGCGCGACGACGACCGCTACGAGCTCATGAGCGACAACATCGTGTACCTGACCAAGGACACCAACACCGACTATATCGACCGCGATATCGTCTACTCGATTTTGGACAAGCACCCCAAGCGCGCTCGTGCCTGGTGGTTCGTGAATGTCGAGACCATGGACGAGCCGCATACCTTTGCCTACTCGGTCGAGACGTTCGGCACCGACTACGTATTCCGCGTGCATCTGTACCTGGGCTATAAGATCAACCAGCGCGTCAATGCCTATCTGCGTCAGGTTGTTCAGGACCTGGCTGCCAGCGGCGAGCTGCCGGCGCAGACGCACGATTACTCGGTCTACAAGGATCCGGGCAACATCGGTACGTTTAAGTTCGTCATGATCCGCAAGCTGCTGGCGCCCGAAAGCGACGTGGAGCCCAGCGAGCGTACGGCCATCACGCTCAAGTACATCATCCGCCGTGCCGCCGGCACGCCTGCGCGCTGGTACGGCCTGGAGAACTCCAACGTGAGCTTTGAGTACGTGCCGCTGTTCACCAAGTTTAAGGCCGTGAGCAAGATGCAGCGTCTGGCTCCCGACGAGCGCCCGTAGTCGACGTCTGCTGTTTGTCTAACGACCGCAGGCTGCAAAGGCTATACACTTGGAACCACCACAAGGAGGCAACCACCGCAAAGGTGCCAGTCCCCTTTGTGGTGGTTTTTGTTTTTGAGAGAGGGGCGGGGCGCTGATGGATGTCCGTGCGGACGGCGATATTGCCGAGAACTTTTGGTGGCGGCGTACAACGCTGACGCGTCGCAGCCCTCTGTATGACGCCTGCGTATCGGCGGGGCTGCTAGCCGCGGCAACGATTGTGGGCGCGCTGCTCGACCATCCGGGGCTCGCGCCGAGCATCATGATCGTCTATGTGTTCGCCGTGCAGCTGTGCGCTTTCTTTACCTGGAGCCGCCTGTACTGCCTGCTGAGCTCGGCTGCCGCCGTGGCGCTCTACAACTTCTTGTTTGTCGACCCGCGCTACGCGCTGTCGTTTATCGACCGCGTCTATCCCGGCATGTTCTTTATCATGTTTGCGGTCTCGCTCGTATCGAGCTCGATTGCGTTGGCCCTGCGCCGCGCCTTGGCACAGGCTGCCGCCAGCGACCGTCGCACGCAGATGGTGCTCGAGACCAACCGCATGCTGCAGCGGTGTGGCGATCAGCAACAGATTGTGCACGCTATGGCAACGCAGCTGGCGCGTCTTTCGGACTGTCCGGTCGTGTGGTATAGCGCCGATGCCGATAACGATGACCTGCTGCCGCGCACGACGTACACGGCCGTGGGCGATGCCGCGCCGGTACACCAGCTGGCGCCGCAGATGCCGCCGCGGCTCTCGGCGTCCGCCTATGTGGGAACGCCGCTCGATGCCACCTATGGTGCCTCGGCGTTCTACGGCATATACCTGACCGTGCGCTCGGGCGACACCATGGTGCGCGCGGGCGATCCCGCCTCGGTGGTGGGGGTGTTCGCCATTGTCGCCGAGCCCGATGCGCTGACGCCTGAGGAGCGGACGCTTGCCGATGCCATCGTGAGCGAAGGCGAGCTGGCGCTCGATCGCGCCCGCGCCATGGAGGCTCGCGAGGAAGCGGCGGTGCTCGCCAAAAACGAACAGCTGCGTGCCAACTTGCTGCGCTCCATCTCGCACGACCTGCGCACGCCGCTCACCAGTATTTCGGGTAATGCCGACGTGTTGCTCGACCAGGGCTCGACCGGCACGGCCGTGCTCGACGACCAGACACGCCGCGGCATGCTCCTATCCATTCGCTCGGACGCGCAATGGCTCAACGCCACTGTCGAGAATCTGCTCGCCATCACCAAGCTCGAGGGTGGCGGTATGCGCCTGTCGACCACGCTCGAGCTCATGGACGATATCGTCGAGGAGGCGCTGCGCCACGTGAACCCGGCCGTGCGCGAGCACGACCTTAAGGTGGTGGCGTGCGATGAGCCGGCGCTCGTCAACGTCGACGCGCGCCTGATGGTGCAGCTGGTGGTCAATCTGGTGAACAACGCCATCACCTATACGCCTGCGGGCTCGCATATCGTGATCTCGATTGGCGTCCATGATGGATGCGTGGCGTGCTCGGTTGCTGATGATGGCCCGGGCATTGCGCCCGAGGACCGCGAGCGAATCTTTGAGTCGTTCTACACCGCCAACCATGGCCTGGCCGACAGCTGCCGCAGTGTAGGCTTGGGGCTGTCGCTCTGCCGCTCCATTGCGCTGGCACATGGCGGTAGCATAGAGGTTACCGCGGCGGACCCGCACGGTTCGGTCTTTACGATTGAGCTTCCCGCCGCCGACGTTTCGTTTGATAAGGAGTAGCGCTGTGCCGAACTCTGCCGTGAAACCGCTCATCTTGGTCGTTGAGGACGACCCCGCCGTCCGCAACCTTATCGTCGCCGCGCTCGAGGCGCACGGTTTGCGCCATATGGCTGTGGAGACCGCCCACGCCGCCATCGCCGCCGCTTCGTCGCAGGCGCCGAGCATTGTGCTGCTCGATCTGGGCCTGCCCGATATGGACGGCGTCAAGGTGGTGGAGTCGGTGCGCGCGTGGTCGGGCATGCCGATCATCGTGGTTTCGGCGCGCAGCGAGGACGCGGACAAGATCCGAGCGCTCGATGCCGGCGCCGATGACTACCTGACTAAGCCGTTTTCGGTCGAGGAGCTGCTCGCGCGCATTCGCACCACGCTCAGGCGCCTTTCGTATGCGCAGGCGGGCGGTGTTGTCTCCGAGGGCTCGTTCGATACCGGCGAGTTGCATATCGATTTTGATGCCGGCATCGCCACGATGGATGGCGAGGAACTGCATCTGACGCCGATTGAGTACAAGCTCTTGTGCCTGCTGGCACACAACGCCGACAAGGTGCTGACGCACCAGTTTATCCTGCACGAGATTTGGGGCACGGCAACTAAGAGCGACCTGGCGAGCCTGCGTGTCTTTATGGGCACGCTGCGCAAGAAGATCGAGTCCGACCCCGCGCATCCGCGCTATATCCAAACGCACGTGGGCATCGGTTACCGACTGGTCACCCAAGGCTAGATCGCCAACCACCATCCCAATATGAGTTGCGGTGAAATAGTTCCTGTTTGGGCCTTTACCAGGCATTTTTAGGAACTATTCCACCGCAACTTTGTTTATTTGCCCTTGGGCTTGCTGGCGTAGAACTTCTTCTTTTTGGGCTTGCCTGGGCAGGCGGGCTTGTCGTCGCCGTGCGGTCCTCGGACGCCGGCCTGCGCGTGCGCGGGCGATGCTGCGCGAGGCTTGCGGGGTCCGGGGTTGCGCAGTTCCTCGACGCGCTCAGCAATTTCCTCGGCGCTAAAGCCGACCTCGGCCATGGCGTCCTCGATGGGCAGGCGGCGCACGATGTAGCAGTGGTGCACCTTCTGGTTGCGCGCGAAATCCTCGGGGATGGTCTGCTCCGTAATGTCCTCCAGCACCACGCCTGCGCGCGCAAGCTTGCGCGTCTCGGGGCGGAAACCGCGCAGGTTGCAGCTAAAGATGGCATGGCCGCCCTGCGCGAGCAGGCGCGATACGCCGGCCAAAAGCTCAACATGGTCGCGCTGAACATCCCAGGTGCGACGGCCCATCTTGGACGAGTTCGAGAACGTGGGCGGGTCGACAAAGATCAGGTCCCAGCGGTTGCGCGTCTGGCGCTGGTCGCGAATCCAGGCGAGCACGTCGTCGCGCACAAAATGATGCTGAGGCCCCACAAAGCCGTTCTGGCGCATGTTGCGCTCGGCCCAGTCCAGATAGGTGTTGGAGAGGTCGACCGTCACGGTCTCCTCGACGCCGCTGTCTGCCGCATAGCAGGTGGCAGTGCCGGTGTAGGCAAACAGGTTGAGGAAGCGGCGCGCCTGCTTGGCGTGCTCGCGCACTAGGTTGCGGGTGACGCGGTGGTCCAGGAAGATGCCCACATCCAGATAGTCGTCAAAGTTGACGGCAAAGGTAAGGCCGCCCTCCTCGATGAGCGGCAGGCGACGGCGCGCGATGTTGGCGCGCTCGCCCGGGCCGCCCTTGCCGGCGCCCTGCTTGCCGTACTGCGAGCCGCCGCGCGAACGCATGCGGGCCTTGGCATGCACATGCTCGGCTGGGACATCCAGGATGCGCGGCGCGATGGCCAAGATGTCGAGCATACGGGCCTGGGCCAGCGCCGGGTCGATGGTCTTGGGCGCCGCGTATTCGGCGATGACGAGCCAGCGGCCTGGAGTCTGTGGGCAACCCTCGTACAGGTCGATGGCGGCGGAGTAGTCGGGCAGGTCGGCATCGTAGACGCGGTAGCAGCTCACGCCCTCGCGCTTGGCCCACTTGCGGCGCAGGCGAGCGTTCTTGCGCAGGCGGTTGGCGAACTGCTCGGATTCGGGGATGAGCACGGGCAGCGGCTTGCCGTCGCCCAGGTCGAGCGTGGCAGCGGGCTCGGGCATGGCAGAAGCTGCGGCCTCATCGTTGACTTCGTTGGCATCCGCAACCTCGGCCTCGGCATCCGCGCTGGTCGCAGCCTCAAACGCTGCGGCGGCGTGGTCGAGCGAGGGCCAAACCTCAATAGTCGCCTCCTCGTTGTTGGGCATGACGGCAATTGAGTGCGCGGGCTCGGCGTGGAGCGCGCGGGCCAGCAATCCATCGCGGGTGAGCGCGGCGACCGGTGCCGAAGCGAGCTCGGGTGCGCGGCGCAGCTCGCCGACCAGCGTCATGGCGTCATGCATAAGCGACAGCGGTGTCTCGGTCGTATCCGCGACGAGGGCGGCACCGGCGACGGCGCCCGCGTGGTCCAGTACGGTGGCAGATTTGGCGGCGCAAAAATCGACAAAGCGCTTGTAACCGGCGCACTTGACCATGCGCTCGGCGGTCTTGCGGGCGGCGGGGTCAATGTCCACGGCGACGACGCGCGCCTGGCGCTCGCGCGCTGCCGCCTCGCGCTCGCGTGCCTCGGCGAGCAGCTGCTCCCATAGGGCGGCGTCGTGCAGCTGCCAGCCCTCAAAGCCCCAGCGCTCGCGTGCAGCGCCCGGGGCGCGGTCGGTCAGAATGTTCACGGCCTCCAGCAGCAGACCACCGCCGGCGCACGAGGCGTCGATCAGCGTGGGCAGGGCTTCGTTCTCGTAATCGTCGGCCGTTAGCTCGCGCTCGCACATCGCGGTCCAGCCGACCTGCGCCAGCACCAGGGCGGCGTAGTCGGGGCGCAGCACGTGTGTGCCCTCGCCGGCGCGGGTCGCGGCGGGCGGCAGGCGCTTGAACAGCGGGTCGCCCGAAAGGTCCAGGCTGATGCTCGCGCGGCGCTGACGCAGCGAAAGCAGCAGGTGGACGTCGGGATCGGCGGCGTCGACATCGGCGCGACGGCCCGTGGTCTCGGCCAGGCGATCGCACAATGCGTCCTTGGCGCGCAGGGCAGAGAAGCGCGTGTTGCGCAGCTGCTCGGTCACACCACGGGCAGTGATGGCAATGGTGGCGCCGCAGCGGACGATGTTTTCCCAGGCAATGTCGTAAACGGCATCGTACAACGCATCGGCATCCTGCGCCTCAAAGCGCCCAAGCACCACAAACACGCGGCTGGCCAGGCGCGACCACAGACAGGCGCGGTAGCCTTCTTCGAGCTCGCCCTCAAACGTAGCGCGGCCCTTCAGGCGGCGGACATGCGAAAGCCCGAGCCGCTTGAGCTCGTCGGCGAGTGCGGATTCAAAGCCCTCCGGGCAGCTTGCATAAAATTCCATGGGTGACCTCTCTGGTTGCGTCGCTCCATTATATGATGGATGCTTCGTTTGCCATCGCCCTCGAAAGGAACCCATATGATTGATGCGTGCCCCTTGATTCCCATTTTCATTGCAACGGCCTCAGGACTCGGGGCCTCGCACAGGCTCCCGCCGCCTTACAGAACTGAAAGCTGGGCGTAGGGCAAATCTATGGCACGTGACCTGCGATTGCTCGGCCATAGATGGCGTAATCGAGGCTAAGGGAGTGCATCATGCGCAAGGGAAACGAGAGCTGGTTCTGGCACGCGAACGACATGGTGGTGACGGGCGACATGAACCCCGTGGTCCGCGTCCTGTGGGCCGCGCTCATCGTAGGCATCGGCGTCGCGACGATGGCCACGCTCTGGATCGTCACGAGGTAGCGCGCCACGAACGGATGACGAGGCACGCGGCGCATGCCACGCTGGCGGAACCCTAGACTCGCTGCTGGACAATCTGTTCGATGAGCTTCGCGACGGAGTCCTCGGCTGCGTTCCCGATCAGGTGATGGGCCGCGGCCTTCGCCTCTGGCATCGCGCCCGCGACTGCGTAGGAGTTCGGCACCTTTTCGAGGAGCGTCACGTCGTTTTCCGAGTCTCCGATAAAAGCGACCTCGTCCAGCGTGACCCCAAGGCTGCTGAGAAGCGCGTCGAGTCCGTTTACCTTGCTCCAGCCAGCCGGAACAACATCGAGGAAGAATGGGACGGGCGAGGGGAAATCAAGTTCTGGGCAGGCTTCCTTGCATCGACTCCGAACGACTTCCGTCGGGGCGGAGCTGACGTTGACGAAGATGCCGGCGGTTATGACGTCACGGTTCGTGGGCACGTCTCCGAGCGCCATGTCTCTTCCGGAGTCCTTAACGACTTCCAGGGCGAATTCGTCGCCAGGCTCGACGGCGCAGAGGAACTGCTCGCAGCGCTTGCCTGTCTCATCGACATCGGCGACTAGCCAGAGTGACGTCCCCGCGTAGGGGCGTACAGCGCTATCGAGCTTGACGAGGGCCTCCGTCGAGAGCGTCTTTTTGAACACGAGTTCGCCGCTGGAGAAGACCTTCTTTCCGTTGGCCATGATGCCGGTCGAGAAACAGCGCGCGTCGCCGTCAAAGGCATCGGCCAGGTCGGCGTAGTCGCGCCCGCTTGCGGGGCCGAACGCGATGCCCGCATCGAGCGCCGAAAGAATCGCGCTGTGCGTGCGCTCCGATACGACCCTTGAGCCAAACGGCAACAGGGTCCCATCCATGTCTGCGAGGATGAGCTTTATCAAGGGGTCCTCCCGTTTCGGTCTGGGCATCGGTGCGCCGGCGTGCATCGTCCTAGCTGTATTGCTTGTCTCCCATGAGATTCTTCGAGATGATCCTGTTAAACTCTACCGGGTCATCCCAGCAAGAGGTCAGGAAGAGGAACAGCAGCTCGATGACGAAGTTGATCGAGCTGTGCGAGAAGGCGATCTCGGTTCCGGTGATGGCCTGATCTCGCGAGATGGCTCGGATGATATGCGTGGCACGCTTCGCGAGCGGCGTATCCGGGTTGTCTGTGATCATGATGATGGGGGTGTTCGAATCCTCGGCAGAGTCGAATATGTTGACGAGACGCTTCGAGTATCCGGACGTCGAAATGACGAGTAGAACGTCATTCTCCTTGAGGCTGGTTGCGACGGAGACCATGGCTTCGGTGGTACTGGGGCAAAACGCTCTGACTCCAACCTGCGAGAGCTTGAACGCCGCGTTTACGCCCATGTTAATCGAGTTGCCGACGCCCGCGATCAGGACGAGGTTGGCGTTGTGGAGCAGATTGACGACTGCCGAAAAGTCATCGGAGTCAATGAGCGAGGCGGTTTGGGAGAGCTCCTTGACCTTGTGAGACAGGACGTACTTGATGGAGCCCTCGACGTCGTCCAGAGTAATCCTGCCGTCCGTGGCCTTTTCTTCGCCGGATGCCCTGCTGATGGATATGCCGAGCGCCAGACGCATGTCCGAATAGGTTCGGTAGTCAAGCGTCCTTGCGAATCTCGAAACAGACGCCGGTGACGTACCGGTTTCTGCGGCGAGTTCGCGGACGGTCATCGTTGCGACATCCGACGGGTGGTCGAGCACATACGTTGCGATTGCCTTCTCCGAGGGGGATAGGCTGCTCATGACCGCGCAGATGTGGCTGAGCACATCCCCTGTCTTATCCATGGTTACTCCTTGGTCCTAGCTTGCTTTGTATCTTAGGTCAAGAGAGGTGAAAAATAAGCAAAATGTTTCATCAGCGGTGAAATAGCGTTTCACCGCTGATTTCCTACCGTTCACGGTAAATCGGTACTTCCTCGGCGCAATCTCAGCTTGAGCTGCTATCTTATGAGCCGTGAAACAACGGCACGAAAACGATGAAACAACAGAACATTGTTTCAACGCCTCGCAACTCCGTTTCACGCTAGATGGTGAATCACTTCGAAGCCCAGACAGGCACCCGGCGAGCAAGAAGGGAGAAGCACGATGCACAACGCCAAGACAAACGCAAGCATGACTTCGCTGTTCTTCGCGAACGTACTCTACTGGGTCTGCGCGGGCGTGTACTCGCCGTTTCTCTCCGCTCACTACACGAGCCTCGGCCTCAGCGCGGCCCAGACCGGCATTCTCCTCGCGGCGACCCCGGTGTGTGCGCTCGCCATCCAGCCGCTCTGGTCGACGATCGCCGACAAGCTCGGGCGCCGCCGCGCGGTCATCGTGGCCCTCTGCCTTGCGGCGGCGGTACTCGCTCCGCTGTATTACCTGGCGTCGACGTTCGTCCCGGTCCTTCTCGTAACCTTTGCATTCTCGGCGTTTTTCTCGGGGCTCCTGCCCCTGAGCGACTCCCTCGTCATCGAGCTCGCGGATCGCTCTGGCCTGGACTTTTCTCGCATTCGCATGGGTGGCACTATCGGCTATGCCATCGTCGTCCTGATCGTCGGTCGGCTGCTCGACATGGCTCCTCAAATCCAGTTCACGGTGGTCTCCGCCGCGCTGGTGGTCTTCGCGGCTCACATGTGGCGCCTCCCCGAGGCGGGAATTCGCGCCAATGCCGCGGACGATCCCAAGGTCTCCCACGGAAAGGGCCTCCTCTCGCTGTTCACCAGCAATGAGATCGCCTTCGTCTTGGTCTTCGCCTTCATCAGTTCGGCCGCGATTGGCTTCATCGGGGCGTTCTTGGGCCGCTACGCGGTCGAGCTTGGCGAGGGTCAGAACCTCGTGGGCGTCCTGAGTGCGGTCTCCGCTGCGAGCGAGATCCCCATCCTGCTCGTTTCCTCCAAGCTGGTCAGGCGCTTCGGCGAGATGAACCTCCTGATCTTTTCCTGCTTCATGGCGGCGCTCAGGCTCGTGCTTGTGGGCACTGGCATCGTCCCGGTCATGGTCTGCGGCCAGCTGCTGCAGAGCGTGAGTTACATGACCGTCTACTACTCCTGCGTTACCTACATTGCCAACCACACTTACGAGGATTGTCGCGCTCGAGGTCAGAGCGCCTTCGCGATGGTCCAGAGCGGTCTGTCCGTCGTGGTTGCGAACCTGTTTGGCGGTTGGGCGTGCGATGCGCTCGGCACGCACGCGGGTTTCCTGGCCTTCGCCCTCGCTTCAACGATTGCTGCAGTCGCTGCTCTTGTGGCGTACGTGCTATGGCGTCGAAGCGCGGCGCCGCAGCCTGAGGGCCAGGCGGCCGCATAGGCTCCACCGCGCCTCGCAAGCGCCTGCCTGCCTCGCGCTTCGCTTCGTGTTCAACCAGCTGACGAGCTGAGAACTGTCCGATCCAATGATTATTCAGGTGAAAGGAAGACAAAGATGTCACTCATCAAGGTCAACGAGCTTCTTCAACATGCGACCGAGCACCACTATGGCGTGCCCGCGATTAACGTCATCAATACGGAGACCATCCGTTATGCGATCCAGGCCGCCGAGGATGAGCACATGCCCATCATCATCCAGTACTGGCCTGGCTTCGAGGACCACTGCGCCCTCGACATCATCGCCTTCGCCGCCCGCTATTACGCCGAGCGCGCGAGCGTGCCCGTCGCCGTCCACCAGGATCACTCCGCTGGTTACGAGATCGCCGTCAAGGGCGTCAAGGCCGGCTTCCCATCCGTCATGGTCGACGGCTCCTCACTTCCCTATGAGGAGAACTTCCAGCTCACGAAGGACGTCGTCCAGGTCGCCAAGATCTTCGACGTCGACATCGAGGCCGAGCTCGGCCATGTCGGCAACGGCTCTGACGCCAACGACTTCGTGAACAGCGACCACTACACCGACCCGAACCTCGCCGAGGAGTTTGTCGAGGGCACCGGTTGCGGCTCGCTCGCCATCGCCGTCGGCAATGCCCACGGCCCCTATGTCAAGGTCCCGAACCTCGACATGGAGCGCATCAAGGCCTGCAGGGAGGCCGTCAGCGTCCCCCTCGTCATGCACGGATGCTCCGACATCCCCGACGAGCAGCTCCAGGAGGCCGTGAACCTCGGCATGAGTAAGTTCAACATCGCCACGGAGTACTTCCGTTCCATGTACCGCGCCTTCGAGAAGGACATCAACTCCGGTAAGAACGACGGCAACGGCATAGGCCTCCTGATGGACGCCGCCCCCGACATGCGCGCGTTCGTCGTCAGCAAGATCCAGCTTCTGAACCCCAACCACTATTCGCTCTAGGAGAGACTCGATGAAGAAAGTTCTTGTCGCGTCGCACGGCCACCTCGCAAGCGGAATCAGGAGCTCGATCGGAATCCTGACCGGCATGGCGGACATGGTGGAGGCAGTTGACTGCTACGTGGACGACTCCGATTTCACCCCTCGCATCCAGGCCTTTATTGACTCGGTGGGCCCTGAGGACGAGGCCATCATCTTCACCGACATCTACGGTGGTTCCGTCTTCCAGAAGGTCGTCCTTATGGAGCCGGAGAAGCGCGGGATCGTCCACGTCACCGGTATGAACCTCGGCCTCGTGATCGAGACGCTCCTCGGCGCCGAGCCGGTCACGGCAGATTCGATCAAGCAGAGCGTCGAGCTGGCGAGGGCGACGATGCAGGTCGTCGAGCCTCCGAGCAAGGCCGCGGACAACGAGGAGTCCGAGGGAGACTTCTTTGATTAGAGAGTACTAACAAGTAGAGAGAGGAAGCAATGATTGTTCAGGTTCGAGTCGATGACCGTCTGATTCACGGACAGGTCGCCCTGGTGTGGACCAAGGAGCTCAACACCACCAGGATCATCGTCGCCAACAAGCACGCCGTGGAGAGCGACGCCCTTCGCATGACGCTTTCCATGGGTACGCCGGCGGGCCAGAAACTCCTCGTCAAGGACGTTCCGGATGCCTGCCGCATCGCGAACGATCCGCGCGCGGACTCCATGCGCATCTTCGCGCTCACCAACTGCGTGCGTGACGTGCTTGAGCTCGTTAAGGGCGCGCCGGGCAAGATTGAGGGCGTGAACGTTGCCAACGTCGGCCGCTTCGACAAGTCCGATCCGGATAGCAAGGTCGCCCTCAACTCCACGATCATGCTCAACCCGGATGAGCTCGAGGCCGCGAAGGAGCTTTGCGAGCAGGGTATTCCGGTTTTCCATCAGCTTATCCCGTCCAATCCCAAGACTCCTCTCAAGAGTCTGATCGAGGCGGCGGGGAAATAAGGGGATTTGGCCAGGCGGCCAAATGAAATGAAAGAAAGGAAGTCAAATGGTTGGGTTGGCAATAATGGCCTGGTTGACCGTGCTGATTTGCTACGGCGGCAACTGGGTTCTCGGTCAGTGCATGATCGAGCGTCCTCTCGTGGTAGGTCTCGTTGCGGGCCTCCTGATGGGCGACGTCAAGACCGGTGTCATCATCGGTGCCTCTCTCGAGGCGATCTTCATGGGCGCGGTTAACATTGGTGGCGCTATCTCCGCCGAGCCTGTTACCGCGACCGCCCTCGCCGTCGCCTTCACCGTTGGCGCTGGTATCGACCAGGGTGCCGCCATCACACTGGCCGTTCCCGTGGGCGTCGTCACCGCATTTCTCTCGATCTTCATGAACAACGTGTTCCTCGCGTTCTTCGCAGCCACCTTTGACAAGATGGCCGCCGAGGGCAACGAGAAGGGCCTCGCGCTTCAGCACTTCGTTCTCTGGTTCGTTAAGTACGCCGCCTTTGGCCTCATCGCCTTCCTCGGCGTTTACCTTGGCGCCGAGCCCGTTGCCGCCATTGTCAACCAGATTCCGGCCAATGTCATGAGCGGCCTCAACGCCGTGGGTGCCCTCCTGCCCGCCGTTGGTATGGCGCTCCTGCTCCAGATGCTGTGGAGCACCGAGCTCAGCATCTACTTCTTCTTGGGCTTTACGCTCTACCAGTACCTCGGCCTCCCGATGATCGCCATCGCAGTTCTCGGTGTCATCATCGCGGTTGCCTCCGCCCTCCGCGACAAGGAGATCTTCGATCTCACCAAGAAGGGAGTGGCCACCCAGGCCGTTTCCGGCGACTCTGTAACCAGCGACGAGGAGGATTTCTTCGCATGAGCAACCTGACCAAGAATGTGAGCCCTGAAGACAAGAAGATGCTCAACAGCATTTTCCTGCGCTCCTTCTCCGTGTTCGCTTCCTGCGCCGGCGGTTCCGTCAAGGCTGGCGCCGACGGCTGGCTGTACTCCGTCCAGCCCGCGCTTAACCGCTACTACGCCGATGACCCCGAGGCTCGTGCCGACGCCATGAAGCGTCACACGACTTGGTACAACATTACCCAGAACGTCGGCACGTTCGCCATGGGCCTCGTCGCCTCCATGGAGAGGGAGAACTCGCAGCACGAAGACTTCGACACCGAGTCCATCGACGGTATCAAGGTCTCCCTGATGGGCCCGATGTCCGGCATCGGCGACGCAATCTTCTGGGGCGTCCTGCGTGTTATCGCCGCCGGCATCGGCATTAACCTCGCCATGAGCGGCTCGCCCCTCGGCGCGATCATGTTCCTGCTGATCTACAACATCCCGTCGATCCTCTGCCGATACTTCATGACCTACCTCGGCTTCAGCATGGGCACCAACTTCATCTCCGAGATGTACGAGGGTGGTCTCATGAAGCTCATCACCAAGGCGACCTCCACGATCGGCCTGGTGATGATCGGCGCCATGACCGCGGCGAACGTCCAATTCAACACGATCCTGTCCATTCCGGTTCAGGACTCCGACCCCGTCATGATCCAGACCTACCTCGACTCGATCTTCAAGGGCATCGTGCCTCTGGGACTTACGCTCGTCGTCCTCTGGCTCCTGCGCAAGAAGAACGTGAACGTCAACATCATCCTGGTCGGCATCATGGTTCTGGCGCTCGTCCTCGGCCTCGTGGGCATCGTGTAAGGCGGTTTCCGGATCATCCGAAGCCTGTTCAAGGCAATTCCTGGCGGCACGCGATCGAGGACATTCGACGCGTGCTGCCCCATTAGAAGGAGAGAATATGCGCTACACGCACCTCAAGAACTCCGACGTTGACGTCTCCCAGCTCGCCGTGGGCACCTGGGCGATCGGCGGCGACTCCTTTGGTGAGAACGATGACGCCGCCAGCATGTCCGCCATCCGCACCATGCTCGATCACGGCGTCAACCTCATTGACACCGCGCCGTGCTATGGCAACGGCGCGTCCGAGAAGGTCGTCGGCAACGCGCTCAGGGGCGTCGACCGAGAGAGCTACCTGCTCTCGACCAAGGTTGGCCTGATCACCAGCGCCGCCGGCTATGACCGCGACTCTTCGTTCAAGAACATCATGAGGGAGGTCGAGAGCTCGCTGCGCAATCTCCGCACCGACTACATCGACTTCTACTTCGTGCACTGGCCCGACGCCAAGACCCCGTTCTCCGAGACGATGTGCGCCCTCCAGCTCCTCAAGGAGCAAGGCAAGATTCGCCACATCGGCGTCTCCAACTTCACGACCGAGATGATCGAGGAGTGCGAGAAGGTCGCTCAGGTCGACGTCCAGCAGCCGCCCTACTCCATGGTCGACCGCTCCTCCGAGGACCTTATCAAGTGGGGCTACGAGCGTGGCATCGACTCCTTCACCTATGGCTCCCTTGGCGCGGGCATCCTGTCGGGCAAGTTCCGCGAGCTGCCGAAGTTCGAGGAGGGCGATGTTCGTGGCGGCTTCTACGACTACTTCCAGGAGCCCAAGTTCTCGCGCGTCCAGGAGCTGCTCAAGGTCATGGACGAGATCGCCGAGGCTCATGACAAGCCCGTGGCACAGGTCGCCGTGAACTGGAGCACCCAGAAGGAGTACGTGGGCACCGCGCTCGTTGGCGTGCGCACGGACGCCCACGCGATTCAGAACTGCGAGACGTTCGAGTGGGAGCTTTCCGCCGATGAGATGGCCAAGCTTGACGCCAAGCTTGACGAGCTGAAGATCGGCTAGCCATGGGCACCGAGGAGAGGAAGTACCCCACTTCCGAGCTTGAAGTGCTTGAGCGTGGATCTAGGGAGGTCGTGGAGCCCAACGGGCTGAAGCTCCTGCTGAAGCCCGTGCCGGGAGACGAGCGCGAGCGCGTGCTCGATCCGCGCGTCTACGCGCGCGCCCATGCGAAGCTCGCCGCCGGCCCGGCGCCGGCGGGGCCGGTGGACGTGATCGCGTGGCGCTCCGCTCCCAACAAGGAGACCCATGTCGTGAGGGGCTCGAACGTCGCCAAGAAGACCGTCGTCATGAACTTTGGCGACAGGGGCATTCCCCTGCACGTCTTCACGCCCGAGGGCCACGGGTGCGGCTCCGCCGCGCTCGTGTTCATCCACGGCGGCGGCTTCATGGTGGGCAACATTGGCCAGTACGAGAACTGCCTGCGCGACATCGCGGAGCGAACGGGCTGCGTCGCGATCTACCCGGAGTACCGCTTGTCTCCCGAGACGATGTTCCCCGGTGGTGTCGAGGACTGCGTGAAGACGCTCGACTGGCTTGTCGAGCATGCGGATGAGCTGGGTGTCGACGCGACGCGGGTCGCCGTGGCTGGCGACTCCGCGGGCGGAAGCCTGACCAACGCCGTCGTCCTCGACGGGTCCCATGCGGACAGGATCAAGCTCGTGGCCGAGCTGTATCCGCTCGTCGACGGCGGCCCTGTTCCGGAGGAATGGTCCTATGACCTCTATGAGATCGTGAACGACCAGAGGGCCGAGGCTCTGAGCAGGGTGGATCGCATCCGCAACGCCAACGACGACCTGCCAATGATGTATACCAACGGCAATGCGGAGGAGATGCTCGACCCGAGGGTGTCTGCCCTGTTCGCGGAGGACGTGAGTGCGTTCCCCCGCACGGTCATCATCTCTTCCGAGTATGACTACCTGCGCTATCAGGACGAGCTATTCGCGAAGAGGCTGCAGGATGCGGGCGTTGACGTCACCGCGATTCGCTATCGCGGCTGCGACCACGGCTTCTTCGAGATGTACGGCGTGATGCCTCAGGCTGAGGACGTCTGCCGCGTCATCTCCGAGGAGCTTGCGAAGATCTAGGGGCTCGTCGCGGCGGCCTCCTGGACGAGTGGCGGTCCGGCGGGATGCTAGGTGCGTCCCGCCGGACCTTTGCGTTGACGGGCGCGTGCCGCTTGCCGGAGGGCGTGTGTGGGGTTCGCTTCGGCGGTGCCGGATTAACCGGGAGATGCGTTTACCGCCGCTCTTCCAAGTGAGCCCAGCAAACAAATCGCGAGTTGAGCCCCAAGGGCATCGACAAGGGCGTGGGCCTGGCGCGGGCGCTGGCGTATCTGGGTCGCGCTGGCAACGAGCGCACCTTTGGCTTTGGCGATTCGGGCAACGACCTGGGCATGCTCGCCGCCGTCGAGACGGTTGTCGCCATGGGCAACGCCATGCCCGAGGTCAAGGCGATCGCCGACTACGTGACCGACGACGTCGCACACGACGGCACCGTCACAGCGATGCAGCATTTTGGGTTGATTTAATAAATGGCCGGGTCGCCCGCAGTGGGGGCGCCCCGGCCATTTGAGCTATTTTGCAATATAGAGCTTGGGATGACTGCGACTGCTCTCGATCGCCGCCGTCATGATGCCCTCGTTGTCTCCATCAACGATGATGCCGTCGAGGTCATCGATCTGCGCGGACTGATAAAAACTGGTCTTGTTGAACTTTCCCTGGTCAACCATCATGTAGCCCTGGTTTGAGTTGGTAAGGTACATATGCTTGATCATGGCCGAGAAGTCGTGCTCGACGGTAAAACCGTGGTCGGGGTGGAATCCGTCAGCACTGACAAACGCCTTGTCGGCATGTAGTTTGCTCATGCAGTCGAGCGTCAGTGCGCCCGCGAGATAGAGGTGCCCCTTGCGCACGGAGCCGCCCAGCAGCACTACCGAAGCATTGGGGAGATTGAAGCTGGCGTAGTTCGCGATTGCAAGATCGCCGGTGATAATGGTGATCTCACGCTTGTCCATGAGGGCCTTAGCGAAGTAAAAGCCTGTGGTGCCGATATCAATTACCAGAACATCGCCATCATCAACAAGAGTTGCTGCGGTTGCGGCGATGGCCTCCTTGGCCTCGACTTGGACATTGATGCGCTCCTCGGGATACGAGATTGCGTTGGAGCGAGAAAGCGATACCGCTCCGCCGCGTACGCGACGCAGCTTGCCTTCGGATTCCAGCGAGATGAGGTCGTGCCGTGCGGTGACTTCCGAAACCGAAAAACGGCGAACGATGTCGGATACCGAGATATTTGGCTTTTCGGCCAGCCAATTCATGATAAATCGCTGACGCTCGGCCGGTGAAAGGTCTGAAGTAGATGCCATATGCCGCTCCTTTTGAACAAAAGGTAAAAGATGCGCCTTTCGTAATCGAAATATAACGTATCGATATGAAAAGAACAAGGCAAATTCGAATGAATCAAAAGAACGGAATGGCATGTCACAAATGCATGCGTAGCAGATAGTTCGCACGTAAACGGGCTATAAAGAGTCTCATTCTGAAGGTGCCGCCCAAAAGAAGTACGTTCACGCCCGATATTCGACCGTTCACGGAAAGTTGACAATTGAGCTTTCGATAGCTTTTGAAATAGTTTATAAAAGAAAACCGAAAAGCTTTTGAAACAAAGAAGAAGGCTTTCGATAGCAATAGTGTTAGATGAGAAAGGACCGAACATGGCGATCAAGGTGTTTGCCGACGGCGCTAACCTCGAGGGCATGCTTGACATGCATGACAATGGCAACGTTCAGGGCTTCACGACCAATCCTTCCCTTATGAAGGCCGGCGGCGTGACCGACTACCGCGCTTTTGCCAAGACGGTTCTTGAGCACATTACTGATGTGTCGGTCTCTTTTGAGGTATTCGCCGACGACGAGGCGGGTATGGAAGCCGAGGCTCGCGAGATCGCAACCTGGGCAGACAACGTCTACGTTAAGATCCCGGCGCTCAACACCAAGGGTGAGTCCACTGCCGCGCTGGTCAAGCGCCTTTCTGCCGACGGCATCAAGGTGAATGTCACCACTATCTTCACGCCCGAGCAGGTCGACGAGTTTGTCGATGCCGTCTCTGCTGAGACCCCCTCTATTCTGTCCATCTTCGCCGGTCGCATTGCCGATACCGGCGTCGATCCGCTGCCCCTCATGGCGGAGTCCGTAAAGAAGGCTGCCGTTAAGCCTGCTGCCGAGGTTCTCTGGGCGTCTACGCGCGAGGTCCTCAATATCTTCCAGGCGGAGTCCGTTGGATGCCAGATCATTACGGTCCCCAATGCCCTTCTTGCCAAGCGCAAGAATTTCGGGAAAGATTTGCTTGAGTACTCGCTTGATACGGTCAAGGGTTTTGCCCGCGACATTCAGGCGCTTGGTTTTCATATCCTGCCCGAGGAGTAGGGGACGAGCATGCTGACCGATCTTCTTAAGCCCGAGCTTGTTGCCTGCCACGTCGAGGCCTCCGACTGGGAGGAAGCGATCAGGGCATGCGGTAAGTTGCTCGTAGACGCTGGCAAATGCGATCAGAGCTATGTTGACGCCATGATTTCATCGGTTCACAAATTCGGCCCCTATATGGTCTTGGAAGAGGGCATCGCCATGCCCCACGCTCAGGCAGATGGCAATGTGAGCGAAGCGGGAATCTGTATCGTCACGCTTGACCCAGCCGTTGCGTTTGGACACGAGGATTTCGATCCGGTTCACGTGCTCGTGGGTATTTGCGCACCCGACCCCAAGGCTCATCTTGGCTGCTTGGCGGAGCTTTCGCAGATGTTCGAGGACGAGGACTGCGTTGCCAAGCTCAGCGCATGCGATACGCCCGAGCAGGTTTTGGAGACCATGCGTTCATTCTTTTAGGCCTTAATGGCACGGCGATGCGTCGCCGCTTTTGGATAGACGGAAAACCGTCACGTGTAGGAGAGGAAGGTTGCCATGCATATCATCACCGTATGCGGAAACGGCATCGGGTCCAGCCTGATGCTCGCTGGCAAAGTCGAGGAGCTTTGCGAGGAGGAGGGCATCAAGGCCGACGTTGAGTCTATGGACCTGAACGGTGCTTCTTCCGCAAATCCGGATCTGTTCATCACCGTTAAGGAACTCGCCCCCGAGCTCCACGGCAACGTTGTGATCGTTCGCAGCTATGTGAACAAGAAGAAGATCCGCGAAGACGCCCTCGAGGCAATCAAGGCGGCCGCCGCTAACGCCTAAAGCGGCACAAAAAAGGGCGGTTCCCTGTGGAAGAGGGAAACGCGCCCACGTTAGAGAGAAAGGAAGCGCAGATGCAAGCCATCCTTCCCATACTTGAGTTTATCCAATCGATTCTGACCAAGCCAGCGTGGATTATGGGTCTATTTGCCTTTGTGGGCCTTGTCGCGCTTAAGCGTCCTGCCCACAAGGTGATGACGGGCACCCTGAAGCCCATTCTTGGTTACATCATGCTGTCTGCCGGCGCCGCTGTTGTTCAGGAGAACCTTGCTCCGCTGGGTACCTTCATCGAGACCGGTTTCCACATCACCGGCGTCGTGCCCAACAACGAGGTCGTCGTTTCGATGGCTCAGAGCGTCCTCGGCGTTCAGACCATGATGATCCTGATTCTCGGCTATGTCGTGAACATTATCATTGCCCGCTTTACCAAGTTTAAGTACATCTTCCTGACGGGCCATCACAGCATGTTTATGGCCTGCCTGCTGTCTGCCGTTCTGCAGGCATCTGGCTTCCAGGATGTCCAGCTTGTCATCGTGGGCGGCATGTTCCTGGGCCTCGTGAGCGCTATGCTTCCCGCCGTTGGTCAGCGTTTCACCGAGAAGGTTACCGATGGCGATGAAATCGCCATGGGCCACTTCGGTTCACTCGCCTATTACATCTCCGCTGCAGTCGGTACGCTTTTTGCTAAGGACGCCGAGGAGAACAGCACCGAGAAGATCGAGGTTCCCGAGAAGTTCGCCTTCCTGCGCGACACTACCATCTCCACGGCTCTTACCATGGCCTTCTTCTACCTGGTTACCGCTTTCGCCGCTTACATCGCAGATCCTGCGGTCGTCACCAAGACCGCTGGCGGCGACAACGTGATTGTCTATGCCCTGACCTGTGCCCTGTCCTTTGCCGTTGGTGTCACCATCGTCTATAACGGCGTTCGTATGATCCTTGCCGACCTGGTCCCGGCTTTCCAGGGCATCTCCAACAAGCTGATCCCCGGTGCCATCCCCGCCGTCGACTGCGCCGTCTTCTTCCCCTATGCTCCCACCGCCGTTATCCTCGGCTTTGTCGCTTCCTTTATCGGTGGCGTGGTCGGTATGTTCATCGTGGGCGCTACCCTGGGCATCTTCATCATCCCGGGCATGGTTCCTCACTTCTTCTGCGGTGCTACCGCAGGCATCTACGGCAATGCTACCGGCGGTCGCAAGGGCGCAGCTCTTGGCGCTTTCGTCAACGGCCTGCTCATCACCTTTGCCCCGGCCCTGCTCCTGCCCGTTCTTGACGTCTTTGGCTTCAAGAACACTACGTTCGGCGACTTCGATTTCTCCGTTATTGGTATTACGCTTGGCCGCGCTGCCGAGGCCTTCGGTACCACCGGTGTCTACGCGATTCTTGCTGTCCTTCTGATCGTCGCCTTCGTCCCCAACTTCATCCACACCAAGGGTGCTGTGATTAACCACGTTGAGGAAGAGTAATCCAGGCATACGTTAAGCCCTAATCGGGCGGAGCTCCGATAACCGGCTCCTACACGGAAGCGGTGGCGTCTCAAATGAGGCGTCACCGCTTTTGTTTTGGAGTGGTTGTGAAAACGTACCGGTGAAGCGCTGTCTCTGCGCCGCGAACGGAATCAACCGCGATGATCAGCAAAAACGTTTTGCCGCTGGGGTGTCGATATAAAAATGGTAAAACTGCAAAACCGTTCGCCGAGAAGATAAAAACCCGCAGTTCACGCCTTGATAAACGTAGGTAAAGTGTTTAGCAGTTTATCGGCCGTATGCTAACGAAAGGAATCAGGCAGATGGCAATCAAGGTGTTCGCTGACGGTGCAAATCTCGAGGGCATGCTCGACATGTACGAGAACGGCAACGTTCAGGGTTTCACGACCAACCCGTCCCTTATGAAGAAGGGCGGCGTGACGGATTGCCGCGCGTTTGCCAAGGAGGTCTTGACCCACATCACCGATGTATCCGTGTCGTTTGAGGTCTTTGCCGACGACGTCGAGACCATGGAGGTCGAGGCGCGCGAGATCGCTACCTGGGCCGAGAACGTCTATGTCAAGATTCCGTGCGTGACTACCAAGGGCGAGTCCACCGCCGAGCTGGTGCGCAAGCTTTCGGCCGATGGCATCAAGGTCAACGTCACCACCATCTTTACGCCTACGCAGGTCGACGAGATGGTCGAGGCCGTTGATGCCGAGACGCCGTCCATCATCTCGCTCTTTGCCGGCCGTATCGCTGACACCGGCGTCGATCCCATTCCGTTTATGACGGAGTCGGTGAAGAAGGCCGCCGACAAGCCCAACTGCGAGGTCCTGTGGGCGTCCACGCGTGAGCTTATCAATATTTACCAGGCGGAAGGATGCGGTTGCCAGATCATCACGGTGCCCAACAGCATCCTGGCCAAGCGTAAGAACATCGGCCGTGACCCGTACGAGGTCTCGCTCGATACCGTGCGCGGTTTTGCCAAGGATATCGCCTCGCTCGGTTTCCATATCCTGCCGTAACGCGAACGCTGACTACATCGCGGGTTGTTCGCCCCGGCCTTTCCTTTCCCTATCGCTCACGCGCTTCGCGAGGGTCGCGCTAGGCAAAGGAAAGGCCGGGGCTGCCGACACGAACTTGCCGGTAGGTTGGTGATAGGCTTCCATATCCTGCCGTGGACAAAGGTACCCCCGCCTGCGCCGTGCAAAATTGAGAGTATTCAGCAAGGTAAAGGCTTTTACCAGCTGGGTGAAGCATGGAACAGCCCCCGTTTTGGCTCTGATGACGCTAAAACGGGGGCTGTTTCTTGCTTTTTCGTCTCTGAGGGGCATACGGAACGGCGGAAATTGCAGAATACTCGCGATTTTGCACGCTGCTACAGGGGGTACCCTTGCTTTGGCGGTTTACTTCCCCTGCACCATGGTGAGGGAGATCTTCTTGCGGTCGCGATCGACCTTTTCGACCCACACCTTGACCGTGTCGCCGACGCGCACCACGTCGCTTGGGTGCTTGACGAAGCGGTTGGCCAGTTTGGAGATGTGCACGAGGCCGTCCTGGTGCACGCCCACGTCGACGAACGCGCCAAAATCCACAACGTTGCGCACCGTGCCCTTGAGTTCCATGCCGGGCTCCAGATCGTCGATGGAAAGCGCCGAGCGGCTAAAGACCACCTCGGGCGCGTCGTCGCGCGGGTCGCGACCGGGCTTCTTGAGCTCGTTGACAATGTCGATGAGCGTCAGGGTGCCGCAGTCCAGGTCGCTTGCCAGTGCCGAAATGCTGCCCAGGCGGTGCTCAATGTCGGGCACGCCGCCGCGGCTGAGCTCACTGGTCGCCACGCCGGCGCGTTCCAAGACGGACGTGGCCACCTCGTAGCTCTCGGGGTGGACGCTTGTCGCGTCAAGCGGGTTCTTGCCGCCGCTGATGCGTAGGAAACCTGCGGCGTTGAGGTACGCCTTGGGTCCCAGCTTGGGGACCTTCTTGAGCTGGCGGCGATCGGTAAAGGCGCCGTTTTCCTCGCGGTAGGCCACGATGTTTTTGGCTACGCTCGGCGTAATGCCCGACACGTAGCCCAGCAGGCTTGCGCTCGCGGTGTTGACGTCGACGCCCACACGGTTGACGACGTCTTCCACCACGTGGCCCAGGGTGCGCGAAAGCTCGGCCTGGTCAAGGTCGTGCTGGTACTGGCCAACGCCGATGGACTGGGGCGGAATCTTGACGAGCTCTGCCAGCGGGTCTTGCAGACGGCGGCCCAGGCTCATGGCGCCACGTACGGTGACATCCAGATCGGGATACTCCTGGCTCGCGAGCTCGGAGGCGGAGTACACCGACGCGCCCGCCTCGTTGACGATGGTGTAGCGAAGGCTGGGCGCCTGCTCGGTAATGAACTCCGAGACGACTTCCTCGGTCTCGCGGCTGGCGGTGCCGTTGCCGATGACGATGGTGTTGACGCCGTCCTTCTTGACGAGGCGGGCGAGCTCGCGCTTGGTGCCGGCGACGTCGTGGCGCGGCTTGGTGGGATAGACCACGCCGTGGTCGAGTAGCTTGCCGGTCTCGTCCATGACGGCGACCTTGCAGCCGGTGCGGTAGCCCGGATCGAGCGCGAGCACGCGGGCGCCGCGCACGGGGCGCGCCGAGAGCAAGCCCTCGAGATTCTTGGCAAAGACGTTGATGGCCTCGGTCTGGGCGCGAACGGTGAGCTTGGCGCGGGCCTCGCGCTCCAGGGAGGGGGCCATAAGGCGCTTGTAGCCGTCGGCGATGGCGGCGTCGAAGACCGGGGCGAAGACGCCCTGGCGTCGGGGCCAACGACTACCGAGGCGTGCCGTGGCGGCGGCGCCGTCGACGTTCACGCGTACGCGGAGCTTGCCCTCGCGCTCGCCGCGGTCGATGGCAAGGATGCGGTGGTTGGGGATCTTGCGCACGGGTTCGTCGTAGTTGTAGTAGGGCTCGTAGGGGGTCTTCTCGGCGGGGTCGGTGGCCTCGACGACGATGTCGGCGGTGTTTTGCGTAAAGGTGCGCAGGTCGGCGACGTTCTCCGGGTCCTCGGCTACCGTCTCGGCCACGATGTCGGCGGCGCCGGCAAGCGCCTTCTCGGGCGTGTCGAAGCCGGCCTCCTCGTTAACGTATGCCGCGGCGGTGTCGAGCGCGCTGCCCTTGGCGGATGCCTGCATGATGATCATGTTGGCAAGCGGCTCCAGGCCTGCCTCGCGGGCCTTCTGCGCGCGGGTCATGCGCTTTTTGCGGTAGGGCTTGTAGAGGTCCTCGACACGCTGGAGCTGCGTGGCCTCGCGGATCTGTGCCTCGAGCTCGGGCGTGAGCTTGCCTTGGGCGTCGATGAGCAGAATGACGTCCTCTTTACGCTGCTCAAGATTGCGCAGGTAGGACAGGCGCTCGTCGAGTGCGCGCAGGGCGACGTCGTCCATGCCGCCCGTGGCTTCCTTGCGGTAGCGCGAGATAAATGGGATGGTGTTGCCCTCGTCGATGAGCTTGACGGTCGCCTCGACGTTGGCGGCCTTAAGGTTGAGCTCGCGGGCGAGCTGGGCGATAAGATCCATGGGACTCCTTGCGTTTAAGGTGCGTTTGCAGCACAGGGCTACCAAGGATACCACCCGCCCCAAAAGACTGTTTTGGGGCCGCGCCACGAAAGCGGCCTATCTACTACGTTTGAACCGTATGGGCTGACCATGCCTGGGTTTTCCGAAGATTAGCAACTCGTCTACCTGCGGTTTTTATTTCGCGAAATTCGGTATGGTTGAGGGTGATCGGCTAAACGTAGTAGATAGGCACATTTCGTGGCGAACGAATCAAGCTAAGGTGCAAAAAGTCCCCCGTCCCAGAAAGACTACCCCCTCATAAAAATGCCCTGCGGGCATGAGGCTGCTCGCAGGGCAAAGAAGAGGGGCTTATTTGTGGCGGACCGAGGGGCTCGGCATGGGGTTTCTGTCGCGGCCGCTCTTAAGGCGTTACAGCTCGACGAGCTGGCCGGTCTCGGCGGCCTCCTTGACGGCGTTGAGAAGCGTGAGCGTCTTGACGTTGTCGGCGGGGGTCACGACGGGCTCGACCTCGCGGCGGACAACCTTCACAAAGTGCTTGAGCTGCATCTTGTGCGGCAGCGCCGGGTCGACGGCCGGAATCTCCATCTGCAGCGGCTTGTGCCAGTTGGAGGCGCCATCGTAGGAGAACTGGTGCAGGCGGGGCAGAGACAGGGCGCCCTTGGTGCCGCCGATAAAGTAAGCGTCGGCGTCGAAGGGACGGTACTGCGGGTCCTCGCGAGCGGTCGCCTCCCAGTTCCAGGGGCTGGCGGTGGCGTCAGAGATGGTCATGCTCGCGAGCGCGCCGTCGGCAAAACGGACGTTGACTACGGCGGAGTCCTCGGTCTCAAAACCGCGGGCGGCGCTGGACTGCATACCCTGGACGGCAACGGGCTCGCCCAGCAGGTAGCGGAGCAGGTCGACGTCGTGCACCAGGTTGACCAGGATCGGGCCGGCACCCTTTTTGCGGCGCCACTCGACATCGAAGTACTCGTCGTTCTTATAGATCATGTAGTGGAAGCTCGACACGGTGAGCTTGCCCAGCTCGCCGGACTCGATGATCTCCTTGGCCTTGTTGACGAAGGGGTTGTGGCGACGGTGCTGACCCACGAGCACGGGCACGCCGGCGGTCTCGGCCTCGGCGGCGAAGGCCTGGGCATCCTCGAGGTCGTTGGAGATCGGCTTTTCGACCAGCGGCACGATGTTGCGCTTCACGGCCTCGCGGGCAACGCCCAGATGCAGGTCGTTGGGCGTGGCGATAATGACGGCCTCGGGCTTGACCTCGTCCATCATCTGGGCGGGATCGGTGAAGAACGGCACGCCGGCGGCCTCGGCCGTGGCGCGGGCGCCCTCAAAGGCGTCGGCGATGGCGACGAGCTCGGCCTCGGGCTCCTCGGTGACAAAGCGGATGTGGTTGCGGCCCATGGCGCCGGCGCCGATGACGGCAATGCGGACGGGGTTGAGCTCAGACATTTCGACTCCTTAATACTGGTGGCGGTGGAATGCGACAAAGGGACTGTCCCTTTGTCGCATCGGTAAAACTAGGCGGACTTCTTCTTGCTGTCGGAGACCATCATGTAGACGGTGAGCACGACGGCGATGGCGGCGATCACGATGGCGCCGTAGAAGGACTGCTGGTAGGCGGCGCTGCCGGCCTCAGCGTGATACAGCACGGCAGTGATGGGCTGGCTGATCCAGGTAGAAGCGGCGTAGCCCAGGAACATGATGCCGTAGTTGACGCCGATGTTGCTGGTACCAAAGGCGCCACCGGTAAGCGGCGGGTAGATGACGAGCAGGGCGCCAAAGCTAAAGCCGAGCAGGGCGAGCGCCACAAAGAACATGCTCTGCGTAAAGCTCATCGACATGATGACGAGCGCGACGATGGTGACGACAAGGCTGATGAGCAGCGACTTGTAGGCGCCGAGCTTGTCAATGATCTGGCCAAAGGACAGACGACCGACCAGGTTGGCGCAGGTGTTGACGGAGACCACTACACCGCCGAGGGCGACAGCTGCGGCGCACGTGGGGTCGGCGAAGAGCTGGACGGCGGCGATGGAGGCAACCTTGCCCACGAGCAGGGTGCCTGCAGTGGCAGCAAAGGCGAAGGTGACGATGAGGATCCAAAAGCGCGGGGTTTTGACCATCTCGCCCGGGGTGAGGTCGCCGAAGGTGCCGGCGTGTGCGCCGCCCTTGGGGGCCTCGAAGCCCTCGGGCAGCCAACCGGCCTCGGGGGCCTTCAGGAACAGGGCGGAGGCGGCGATCATCGCAAAGAAGATGACGCCGAGTGCCTTGAGGGCGCCAAAGATGCCCAGGCTCGGGATGAGCAGCGAGGCGAGCACCGGGGACAGCACGGCGGGGCCGGCGGTCGAAGCGGCCAGGGTGATGCCGGAGGCCAGGCCCTTCTTGTCGATGAACCACTTTTGGCCGGTGGTGAGCGCCGGGTTGTAACCCAGGCCGTTGCCGATGGCGGCGACGAGCGAGAACCACAGGTAGAACTGCCACGGCTCGGTGACGGTGCCAGACATGAACCAGCCCAGGCCGTAGCACACGGCGGCGGCGATCACGACGTTGCGGGGGCCGATCTTATCGGAGATGCGGCCGGCGAAGATGCCCGTCACGGCCATGATGGTCTGGAAGACCGGGAAAGCCCAGGTAAGAGCGCTGGACCACTCGGGATAGACGGCGAGCAGGTTCTTGCTCACAACGGAATACAGCGCGATGGAGCTGATGAAGAACATGGTGACGCACGCGGCGGAAAGCACGACGGCGCGACCCTTGTTGGAGTTGGTGGAAGCCATTGGACTCTTTCTAATCGATACGGGGGAGGGGCGGGGCAAACGCCGCTGAGGTGCTTGCCCCGCGCCCCTTTCTACCGGGCTGGTTTACTGGTCAGTCGGCTTTGCGACGTCGGACTCATCGGACCAGAGCTCGACGCCCTTGTTCTTGAGGTAGTTGTCGGCAAAGGCGCGGCGGCCGCCGGGCTTGGCGGTGAGGTCGCCCATCATGTTGGAGAAGCCGCCGTCGACCTTGATGGCGTCGCCGGTGGTAAAGTCTGAGCGCGTGGACGCCAGGAACATGACGGCGTTGGCGATATCGCTGACCTCGCCGATGCGACGCGCGGCGATGAGGCGGCTGCGGCTCTTCTCGACCTCGGGATCGGCGTAAAAGCTTGCCGACATGGGTGTCTTGACAAAGCAGGGCTCGACGCAGTTGGAGCGCACGCCGTAGGGACCCCACTCGGCAGCCAGCATCTTGGACATCATGTTGACGCCCGCCTTGGTGGAGCTGTACACGCCCGAGAACGTTTCGGGGGAGTGACTGGCGACGGTGGAGATGTGAACCAGGCGGCCCTGGCCGGCCTTGATCATCTCGCGACCAAAGCGCTGCGAGGTGATGAAGTAGCCGGTGAGGTTGACGTTGATGACCTCGTTCCAGTCGGAGAGCGGCAGGTCCTCCATGGCTGCGAAGCGCAGGATGCCGGCGGTGTTGACGAGAACGTCGACGCGGCCGAAGTTGGCGATGGTGGCGTCGACGGCGGCCTGAACCTCGGCCTCGTCGGTGGCGTTCATCTTGTAGCCCTCGGCGTGGATGCCAAACTCGGCAGCGAGGTCGGCGGCAGCGGCCTTGACCTTCTCCTCGTCCAGGTCGAGCAGGACGACGTTGGCGCCATTGCGGGCGAACTCGCGGCAAATCTCGACGCCCATGCCGCCGAGCGCTCCAGTCACAGCGCAGACATCGCCCTCGAGCTTAAGCCAATTGCTCATAGGAACTTCCCTTCTTATGCCTCCCGGTGGGTCGCTCCCATTAACCGACCCACGTGGTTTTCGCTGGTTATCGTATGCTTTGCATTTGCGCAGGTGAATTGCATATTTGTTAGAATGGCATTAACTATAGGTTTATACTATGCATTGAGGTTTGTTCTCAATTGAGCGCGTGACCTGCGAAAACGACCCCCTGCGGTGCTGTGCGCCCGCGCGTGCGAAAACGGGAGATTGACGTGTACGATCGACGACTTGACGCTATTTCGGCCGCCGCGGAGCTGGGAAGTTTCTCGCGCGCGGCGGCAAAGCTGCGCGTGTCGACGCCGGCACTCGTCAAGCAGGTTTCGGGCTTCGAGGCCGAGTTCGGCATCACGCTGTTCGAGCGGTCGCACTCGGGCGTCAAGGTGACGCCGGCGGGCGCGCTGTTGGTGGACGACGCGCGCTCGATCATGCGCCAATCCGAGGATGCGTTGCGCCGCGCCCGGCGAGCGGCGGGCGATGGCGGTGCGGTGCGCCTGGGCGTAT
This sequence comes from Collinsella sp. AM43-1, assembly GCF_003467925.1. Lineage (NCBI taxonomy): Bacteria > Bacillati > Actinomycetota > Coriobacteriia > Coriobacteriales > Coriobacteriaceae > Collinsella > Collinsella sp. AM43-1. Next base: position 88,510 of record NZ_QSFR01000007.1, read on the forward strand.
CGATGATGTGCCCGGGGCGCCACACGCTCGCGCTGTGGCCGCAGGTGCACGACATGGAGCCGCGCTTGCGTTTTGAGATTGTGCCGGTGGGGGACCTTTACGATGAGCGCGAGACCGTCATGCGCAGTCTGGGGCGCGAGGTGGATGTGGTGCAGTCGAGTTTTTCGACCCCGCGCTGGGGCGACGCCTGCCAAAAGCTCCGCATCGTTACCGTGCCGTTTTATATCGACGTGCCGCGCACGAGCCCGCTTGCGCGCAAGACGCGCATCACAGTTGCCGACCTGGAGGGCATGCGCCTGCGCGTGCTCCGTCACGGCAACGACGCCATGGACAGCCTGCGCATCGACCTTTTGGCCGACGGCGGCGTGGACGTGATCGACGTGGATAGCTTTGACTTTGCGCTTTTTAACGAGGCGGAGGAAAAGGGCGACGCGGTGCTCACCTGCGGCGCATGGTCGGGCGTGCACCCGGCTTTTGTAGGCGTGCCGTTCCTATGTGGCCGCGAGGTGCCGGTCTTCTTGCACTACCCGCTCGAGCCCACCCTCCAAGTACAAAAATTCGTCAACGCCATGGCCCAACTCCTCAACTAGCTCATTTGGCGCGGGTAGTCTTTTTGGGACGGGGCTTTTTTAGCTACTTTTGCCGCCCTGCCTGCGCACCCTCAAAGTAGTCAAAAAGCCCCGTCCCAAAAAGACTAACAAAACGAGGCCCTGGCCAAACGGCCAGGGCCTCACTAACCTTTATTCCGTTTTAAACAACGGGCTGATTGCGCGCAGGAGGGTGCCCCGGAGCGGCGGGGTATTTCCTCCGCGCGCAGTTTCGCAGCGAAGCGAGAATGTTTGAGCACGGAGGAATTACCCCGACGCCCCGGGGCACCCTCCGTCAGTAACCGTTCCTACTCCAGCTCAAATGCACCCGTGTACAGCTGGTAGTAATACCCGCGCTTGGCGATCAGCTCGTCGTGGTTGCCGCGCTCGATGATGCGGCCGTGATCCAGACAGATGATCGCGTCGGAGTTGCGCACGGTGGACAGGCGGTGTGCGATGACAAACGTCGTGCGGCCTTCCATGAGTTTATCCATGCCCGCCTGCACGATGGCCTCGGTGCGGGTGTCGATGGAGCTCGTTGCCTCGTCCAGAATCATTGCCGGCGGATCCGCGACGGCAGCGCGGGCTATCGAGATCAGCTGGCGCTGGCCCTGCGACAGCTGGGCGCCGTTGCCGGTGAGCATGGTGTCATAGCCGTCGGGCAGGCGGGTGATAAAGTCGTCCGCGCCCGCGAGCTTGGCCGCCGCGATGCACTCCTCGTCGGTCGCATCCAGGTTGCCGTAGCGGATGTTATCCATCACGGTGCCGGTGAACAGGTTCACGTCCTGCAGCACGACGCCCAGGCTTCGGCGCAGGTCGGCCTTGCGGATCTTGTTGACGTTGATGCCGTCGTAGCGGATCTTGCCGTCGGCGATGTCGTAGAAGCGGTTGATGAGGTTGGTGATGGTCGTCTTGCCGGCACCGGTGGCGCCGACAAACGCGACCTTCTGGCCCGGCTTGGCAAACACGGACACGCCGTGCAGCACCTCGTGGTCGGGCGTGTAGCCAAAGTCGACGTTGTCCATGACCAGGTCGCCGCGCAGCGGTACGTACTCGATCTCGCCGGTTGCGCGGTGCGGATGTTTCCACGCCCACATGCCGGTGTGGTGGTCCGCCTCCTCGAACTCCCAAGTCTCGGGGTTCACCTGCGCGTTGACGAGTGTCACGTAGCCTTCGTCGGCCTCGGGCTTCTCGTCGATGAGCTCAAAGATGCGGTCGGCGCCGGCGAGGCCCATGACCACGGCGTTGATCTGCTGTGAGATCTGGCCGATCTGTCCGCAGAACTGCTTGGTCATGTTGAGGAACGGCACCACGACGGCGATCGACAGCGCCATGCCCGAGATGCTCAGGTTGGGCACGCCCAGCGCCAGGAAAATGCCGCCCGCCAGTGCGACCAGCACGTAGAGCAGGTTGCCCAGGTTCATAAGGATGGGCATGAGGATGTTGGCGTACATGTTGGCCTTCTGGGAGACCTCGAAGAGCTTTTCGTTGCGCTCGTCAAAATCGGCCTCGGCGGCAGACTCGTGGCAGAACGCCTTGACGACCTTCTGGCCGTTCATGACCTCCTCGATATGGCCCTCGACCACGCCGAGCTCGGTCTGCTGCGCAATGAAGAAGCGCGCGGAGTTGGAGCCGAGCAGCTTGGTCATAAAGGTCATAAAGGCGACGCCGGCGATGATGACCAGGCACATCCACACGCTGTAGTACAGCATGATAAAGAACACCGTGACGATGATGATGATCGTCATGAGCAGGTTGGGCAGCGACTGACTGATCATCTGACGCAGCGTGTCGATGTCGTTGGTGTAGTGGCTCATGATATCGCCGCGCTGGTGCGTGTCGAAGTAGCGGATCGGCAGGTCCTGCATGCGGTTGAACATCATCTCGCGCAGCTTCTCCAGCGAGCCCTGCGTGACGATAGCCATGGCGCGGTTCCAGAAGAGCGAGGACAGGACACCGACGCCGTAGATGCAGGCGAGGGTGGTCACGAGCTGCAGAATCTTGGGCTGTGCGGCTTCCCAATCGCCCGACTGCCACGATTCGCTAATAATCTGCAGGGCGCTCTGCAGGAAGGTCGCGCCGATGGAGTTGATGATGGCGCAGAGCACCACGCCGGCGACGACAAGGGGCAAAAGCACGGGATAGAAGCCAAAGAGCGTCTTGATGAGGCGCGACATGGTGCCGCCCTTACGGTTGAGCGCGCGCTCGGCGGTCGTTGCCTTACTCATGTGCCTCGCCTCCTTCCTGGGTCTGAGCTTGCGTTGCGGATGCCTCGGTGTCGGCCTCGACGGCCCCTTCGCCCTCGGCAGACATCTTGTTTTGCGAGGTAAAGGTCTCGCGGTAGATCTCGCTCGTCTTGAGCAGCTCTTCGTGGTTGCCGATCTGTGCGATGCGGCCACCCTCCATGACAATGATGCGGTCTGCGTCCTGCACGGAGCTGATGCGCTGGGCGATGATGAGCTTGGTCGTGTTGGGCAGATAGCTTGCCAGCCCCGCGCGGATCTTGGCGTCGGTCTTGGTGTCGACGGCGCTGGTGGAGTCGTCCAGGATCAAGATCTTGGGGCGACGCAACAGGGCGCGTGCAATGCACAGGCGCTGCTTCTGACCGCCCGAAACATTAGAGCCGCCCTGTTCGATCCAGGTGTCGTAGCCCTTGGGGAAACCGTCGACAAACTCGTCGGCGCAGGCCAGATGCGCTGCCTCGCGGACTTCCTCGTCGGTGGCGTTCGGGTCGCCCCAACGCAGGTTCTCGGCGATGGTGCCGCTAAACAGCACGTTTTTCTGCAGCACCATGGCGACCTGGTGACGCAGCGCGTCCAGGTCGTAGTCGCGCACGTCCACGCCGCCCACGCGCACAGCGCCTTCGGTGGTGTCGTACAGGCGGGCGATGAGGTTAACGAGCGTGGACTTGGCCGAGCCGGTGCCGCCGATGATGCCGATGGTCTCGCCGCTCGTAATGTGCAGGTCGATATCGTCGAGCGCCTGGCGCTTCGCATGCTTGGAATACTTAAAGCTCACGTGGTCAAAGTCGATGGAACCGTCGGCAACCTCGAGCACGGGCTCGGCGGGATCGGCGATCGTGGGCTCGGCGGCCAGCACCTCGGCAATGCGGTGTGCCGATTCGTCGGCCATGGTCACCATGACAAAGATCATCGACAGCTGCATCAGGCTCATGAGAATCTGGAAACCATAGGTAAAGGTCGAGGAGAGCTGGCCCACGTCGAACAGCGTGCCCTGGCTCGTGATGATGAGCTTGGAGCCCAGGTAGATGATGACGACAAACGCGCCGTTGACGCAGATGTTCATCATGGGGTTGTTAAAGGCGAGCAGCTTCTCGGCGCGGGTGAAGTCCAGCTGGACGTCGCGCGCGGCGGTCGCGAACTTCCCCTTCTCAAAGTCTTCGCGCACATAGCTCTTGACCACGCGCATGCCGGTGACGTTTTCCTCGACGGACTCGTTAAGGGCATCGTACTTGTGGAACACGCGCGAGAAGATGGGGCGCACCTTAAAGATGATAAAGAACAGTCCAAAGCCCAGCAGCGGAATGATGACCAGGTAGACCATGGCGACGCTGCCGCCCATGATAAACGCCATGGTAAAGGCGAAGATCAATACCAGCGGCGCGCGCACGGCGATACGGATGATCATCATAAAGGCCTGCTGCACGTTGTTGATATCGGTGGTCAGGCGCGTGACGAGCGAGGAGCTCGAGAACTCATCGATGTTGGCAAAGCTGAACGTCTGGATCTTGTAGAACAGGTCGTGACGCAGGTTCTTGGCGAACCCGCAGCTCGCATGGCTGCAGGTGACGCCGGCCGCGGCGCCAAAAGCAAGCGACGTCAGCGCGATGAGCACCAAAAAGCCTGCGGTGGGAAGCATCTCGGCTACGGTGGCGCCGTCTTTGATAGCGTCGATCAGGTTGGCGGTGATGAATGGAATCAGCATCTCGCAGAGCACCTCGCCAAGCACGAGCAACGGCGTGGCAACGGTGACTTTCATATAGTCGCGGATGCTGCCCATGAGGGTTTTAATCATCCAGTTCCTCCCAGGTTACGCGGATTTTATCGAGCATTTCGGCGAGGTCCTCGCGCTCGTCATGGGTGAGCGCGCTAAAGGCCTGCTCTCTAAAGCGAATGCGGGCTGCCTGGTCGATGCGGGCGTTTTCCCGGCCGGTTTCGGTCAGGCGAATGGTGAGCTGCCGTCGATCCTTGGGGTTACGGCTGCGCTCGATGAGGCCGTTGAGCTCGAGCTTGGACAGGATCTCGGAAAGCGATCCCGGCTTGAGGTCGAAGTGCATGCCGAGCTCCTGCTGCGACATCTCGCCGCCGGGTTGCTTGGCCAGCAGGCAGATGATGGGCGCCTTGCCGGACACGCCTCCGCCATGAAAATGCATGTAATGGCCGCAAAAGCCCAGGCCGCTCAGGATGCGCTTGGCGAGTTTGTCTTCGGCGCTGACCGCTTCGGGTATGTCTACCGGTTGCGACGGGTCACCGCCGGGCTCATGCGGAAGGACGAGTGGTTCAACACACATATCTAAGCTTCGCTCCTTTCTTTAGTTAGGTAGTTGAATTGTTTTGTGCCTAACCAATTTAGGAGCACGGTAAATAAATGTCAAGGTACCAAACTTATTATGTTCGAGCGGCACTTAGGGACGTTCCTTATGTGCCGGCATTTGGGGACACTCCTTGTGTCGACTAGTCATTTAAGAACGTCCAACGACTAACTTCCTCCTTCCCGTAACCTTTCCGCAACAATTCGTCCTCTGCGGTGCCAGCGCCCGTTCACAACGTCCCCTGCGCTACACTTAGTCGCACTGTGGCGCTGCCGCGCCGCGCCCGACCCAAGGGGGACACTCATGAAGAACACTCAGCTGCTGCTGATTAACGATATGTGCGGCTACGGCAAGGTCGCGCTTTCTGCCATGCTGCCGGTGCTGTCGCACATGGGTTACCGTATCCACAATCTGCCGACGGCACTTGTGTCCGATACGCTCAACTATCCCAAGTTCTACATCCACGACACCACGGAGTACGTGCGCCAAAGCCTCGCTATCTGGGAGGAGCTCGGCTTTGAGTTCGACGCCATCTCGACCGGCTTTATCGTGACCGAGGAAGAGACGCGCATCATCTCGGACTTTTGCCACCGCCGCGCGCAAAAGGGCACCAAGGTGTTCGTCGATCCCATCATGGGCGACAACGGCAAGCTCTATGCCGGTGTGCCCGAGTCCACGATTGGCCTTATGCGGCACCTGCTGGAGTGCGCAGACTACGCGGTGCCCAACTACACCGAGGCCTGTCTGCTCACCGATGCGCCTATTGCAGAGCAGATCACGCCCGACGAGGCCCGCGCCCTTGTGGACGCCGTGCGCGAGCTGGGTGCCAAGTCGGTAGTCATTACGAGCGCCGTGGTCAATGGCACGAACGCGGTTATCGGTTACGACCATGTGGCGGGGGAGCACTTCACGATTCCATTTGAGCTCATTCCGGTCTATTTTCCGGGCACGGGCGACACGTTTTCGGCGGTGCTCGTCGGCCGCGTTATGGCAGGTTGGAGTCTGCAGCGCGCGACGGCCGATGCCATGCGCGTGGTGGCGGAGCTTATCGAGCGCAATGCCGACCAAGAGGACAAGTCGGCCGGCCTGCCCATCGAGGCCTGCCTGGATGTGATTGACCATGAGTAACGCTGGCGAGGGCGGCGTCAAGCCTGTGGGCGAGAACGGGCCGCTCGGCGCGCCGCGTGGCAAGCGGCCGCGTATCCGCGTGAGCTGCGTGGACCAGCTGGGGACGTGCCGCTGCCACCACGGTCATAAGCCGGGCGACGTCTTTGACTTTGACCGAGACCGCGGCAAGATGTGCTCCATGGCCTGCCACGTGGGCTTTCCCTATATCGATATCCTGCGCTATGGCGGAACCGTGCCTGGCAACGAGCCCGGTACGGCAAAGTTCTGCTGCCCCGAGATTGATACGCTGAACGTCTGGCTTGCCGAGATCGTCGACGAGTAACCGAGCGAGGTTTTTCTCCCGTCGAAATATCGAGCGTGGATTATCTCCCGTTTTGGGCGCAATTTCGCACTCAAAGTGGGAGATAGTCCTCGCTCGATTTGTATGCGAGAATCCCGACCTCACTTATGCCCATGCTTAGGCGCACGCGTCGTTGTTCTGTGCGCGAGTAAGCTCAAATTTCTGCATTTCATCCAATTTCGGTACTAAAAATCTCTGCATTTCATCGATAATAGTCGATATAAATATCTGCATTTCATTTATCGAGGCGATGGGAGAGCTTATGTTGCGCAGGAAAATCGCTGATGAGCTTGATTGTTGGCAGAGATCCATTGAACGAAAGGCGTTGTTCGTCACGGGTTCTCGCCAAATCGGTAAGAGCTACTCGATTCGCGAGTTCGGTAAGTCAAACTACGCAACCTATATCGAGCTCAATCTCGCGGAAAATCGCCAGGCAAAAGATGCTCTTCTCGAGGCACGGGATGCCGATGATTTCATCAGCAGGGTGACGCTTCTTTCGGGAAAGCCGATAGCGCCAGGCAAAACGCTCGTGTTTATCGATGAGGTCCAAGAGGCCCCCGACATCATGACGATGGCAAAGTTCCTTGTTGAGGACGGGAGGTGCCACTGGGCGTTTTCGGGGTCAATGCTCGGGACCCAGTTCAAGGGCGTTAGGTCCTATCCTGTGGGATATGTTCACGAGCTTAGGATGTTCCCGCTCGATTTTGAGGAGTTTTGCTGGGCGATCGGGGTGAGCGAAGGAGCTCGCCAAACGATACGCGATGCGTGTATCAGCGAGAAGCCCATTCCTGATTACATTCATGACGCGATGATGGCAAACTTCAGGACCTATACCGTTGTCGGCGGAATGCCGGAGGTCGTGCAGCGTTTCCTTGACACGCAGGGCGACCTTGCCTCTGTTCGTCAGCTACAGTCAGAGCTCAACGAACAGTACCGGCGGGATATCTCCAAGTATGCAAGCGGGCGAGCCCTTCAGGTGCAGAGCATTTACGATCAGCTCCCTATTATGCTCGAGGGCGAAAACAAACGCTTCGTGCTCAATTCCATTGACCCCAAGGCGCATTACGACAAGTACCAGCGAGATTTTGTCTGGCTTGTCGATGCCGGCGTTGCTCTCAAGGCCGATATCGTAACCGAGCCAAAATCGCCCCTGCTCAAGACGGCGCGGCCATCGCAGTTCAAGCTATATCAATCGGATACGGGCATGTTGATGGCGCGCTACCCCGTTGGAGTCGCCCAGGCGGCGTATCTTGATAGCAAGGAGCCCAATCTGGGCGGCATTTACGAAAACGTGGTGGCCCAGCAGCTGGCTGCCCAGAATCGCCAGCTTTACTACTATCAGACGAAAAAGCGCGGCGAAGTGGACTTTGTGGTCGACGGACCGGATGGGACGGCTGTCCCGATCGAGGTTAAATCGGGCTCCTATTACCACGCGCACGCTGCGCTCGGTCATGTGCTTGATACGGCCGAATATGGCGTAAGGCTCGGGATTGTTTTCTCGAGAGGCAACGTTGAGCGCAACGGAGCTGTTCTTTATTTGCCGCTATATGCGACCTGGGTCCTTTCGGATGTTTTGGGCGACTCCCGTGCCGAGGGGATAAAGCTGGAGGTCAAGCAGGTCTAGGGCCAGTCCCGAATGTGACAAAGGGGCAGTCCCTTGGTCGTATCGAGTTCCACTGCCCGAGAAAATGAGCGTGGATTTTCTCCCGTTTAGAGCGCACTTGAACGCTCAAAGTGGGAGATTTTCCACGCTCGATCTGTATACGAGAGAAAATCCACGCTCGATGTATACCGATGACGCGGTTCGCGCGGTTTGTGCGCCCGCAAACCTACATCTGCTCGAGCATGGCAGTGCAACCGTCGAGCACGTCGCGGTAGGTGGCATCGAAGTTGCCGGTGTACCAGGGATCGGCCACGTCGCCGGGGCGCTCGGTCCAATCGAGCAAGCGCGTAATCTTGCCGTCGGGGTCGTCGCCAAAGATGCGGCGCAGGCCACGCGCGTTCTCAGCATCCATATAGACAATGTGATCCCAGTTGCCATACTCTGCGCGACGCACCTGGCGGGCACGGTGCGCAACGACGGGAATCCCGACTTCGCGCAGCTTGGCGACCGTGCCATGATGTGGCGGGTTGCCGATCTCCTCGGTCGAGGTGGCGGCAGAATCGATGACAAACTCCGCCTCGCGCCCGGCACGGCGCACCAGCTCGGTAAACACCGACTCAGCCATCGTCGAGCGGCAGATGTTCCCATGGCAGATAAACAGTACCCGTTGCATATGCGGTTTCCTTTCGATCATCATCGAGCTCGAGCATCGCATCTACGCCTACGCCCTCGCCCGCTTGCGCTCCCAGCGGGCCAGCTTAATCGTCACCAGCGTGAGCGCCCAGGCCACAAGCGAGAACGCGGCGCCCACGGCACCCACGTACGCAATGCCAATGCTGCTTACCACGGCGCCGCCCACTGCAGTGCCAAACGAGATGCCGACGTTAAACGCCATGGGCTCAACCGAACTTGCGAGTACCATCGACTTGGGATGGCGGCTGCGTGCCACGTCCATAAAGTGCGTGATGCACGACACCGAGAACAGGTACATGAGCAACGCCAAGCTAAAGACAAAGACCAGCGCGAGCGGCATGGTGCCGCCCACGGCAAACAGCCCGAGTAACGCCGCCGCCTGCAGCACAAACGTAACAAGCAGTGCCTTCATGCCAAAACGCGCATCGATCCATCCGCCCAAGATGTTTGAGGTCAGGCAAAACACGCCGTAGGCCATAAGCGTGGTACTCGCCTGAACAGTGCCCATTCCCAGCACCTGCTCAAGATAAGGTGTCACGTAGCCGTAGAATACGTAGACCGAGCCCACGCCAAACAAAAAGATGAGCATGCCGGTGATGATACTCGGCTCGCGCAGCAGACCCGCCTGCTCGCGAAAGGTGGCAGGCTCATCGGTTTGCCCAGCGCGCGGCATAAACGCCACGAGCGCTCCGCAGATCAGAACGGCAAAGGTCAGCGTGCCGTACATGGCCACGTGCCAGTCGAGCGTGTCGGCCACGAACTTGCCGATCGAAGTGACAAAGACCATTGCCACGGAAAACGCACCATATACCACCGAGATGGCAAGCGAGGTTTGCTGTGGGGACAGCAGCTCGGGGATGTACGTCACACCCACGGCGAGCAGTGCGCCCGAGACGGAGCCCAGGACAATGCGCGAGATAAACAGCACCTGGAAGTTGGGCGCCAACGCCATGACCAGGTTGCCGAGCACAAAAACGATGCTGTAGCACACGAGCAGCTGGTAGCGGCGGAATCGCCCCGTGCTGAGCGCGAGCACCGGCGTGGCGATAGCGTAGACGAGCGCGAACACGCTGATGAGCTGGCCCGCAGTGGCAAGTGATACGCCGAGTTCCGTTGCCAAGTCGCTTTCGATGCCGATGACCACGAACTCCGAGCAGCCGAGCGAGAAGCCCAACAGCACGAGCAGCGCCAGGCAGAGCTTGGTGCGCGCGGGGGAGAGCGCGGCGGCGGTTGACTTACTTTTAGGCGTGGTTGCGGCGGTCAAGGTTGTCACTCCAATGTCGCATGAATAAGCGGGATTCAATCCCTGCAACTCTAACAGAATGTGTCAGGTGCCTGCCCCCTTTGTCGCAGGCTGCGCTTGCCTGTATAGTCGCAATACAGGCGAAGATGGTCTCAGGTACATCGCGGGCGACAGGAGATCCCATGGGTATGCACACGACAAAGGTTGCAGTGGGCGAGGGCAAGTTTGCGCTCGAGGCCCAGTTGACGGTGACGCCGCGCGGCATGGTGGTGTACGCCTGCTCGCCGGAGTACGCGCATCTGGGCGCCACGGCGCAGGCCATTCCGCGCCCTGAGCCCGGTCGCACGGCGACCGTGAGCATCCTGGCCGTTCCGTGCCATCGAGATGAGATCCCGGCGCACGATATCGCGGCGGCGCTGGCCACGCGCTTTGGCGTGCCGGTAGTTGCAAGCACGGGCTTTCATGTGGAGCATGCGACTGCGGACGATCTGCAGCGCGTGCTCGCTACCACCAAGGAGCTCATCGCCGCGCTCGAGGAGGCCGCCGCGCGCATCCTGCGCGCCGGCTGGGATGAGGGCGGTGCAGGCGCCGAGGTCGTGGCGGTCGATGCCGCGACCGGCGAGGCGCTTGGCCCTGTCGATCGCATCGAGGCACATGCCGGCGAGGGCATTCTGCACCAGGCTTTTCTGACGCTTCTAGTTGAGGGCCGGGGCGAAGACGCGCGCCTGCTGCTCTGTCGTCGCAGCAAGCTCAAGCGCCTTTGGGGTGGGGTGCTTGCCGACGGTTGCGCCGGCCATCCGCTCCCCGGGGAAGACGTCGCGGCCGCCACGGCACGTCGCATGGGCGAGGAGCTCGGCGTCGCGCGCGAGCCGGGCGATCTCAAACATCTGGGCCATATCGTCTACCGCGAGGACCACGGCGACGGTCGCTGCGAGTGCGAATGGTGCGAGGTGTTCGCAGCCCATGTCGAGCCGGGCGAGCTGCATATCAACCAAGAGGAGATCTCGGAGGTGCGTCGCGTGGCCCCGTCCGAGCTCAAAGGCTACCTGCAGGGTCACCCCGAGCAGCTGGCCCCCTGGCTCCGCGAGGCGCTCAGCGACCCATCCATCCGTACGGCCTTCGCTATGTAACAAAGGTACAGTCCCTTTGCCATATCCAAACCGTCACAACATTCGATGAAAATCTCGAAAACGAGGAAAAGCGTCGAATGTTGTGACGGTTTTTGTCTAGGGGATCGCTTCTCATCCAAAAATCCCGCTTGACTGTATTGCAACAACACAGCGCAACGTAAGGGGTGTCCGATAACGGGCGCCCCTTTTTAAGTGGCAACGTGGCCGCGAATCCGGAGCGCCCCCAACAAGAAAGGTGGGGAGATGGAAGCGGAAAAGAAGGCGTTTAAGATCACCAAGCGCGAAATTGGCTTTGTGCTGGGTATCGTTGTCTTTTTGCTGGTGAAGTTTCTTCCTTTGGCGGAGCTGAGCTCGACGGTCGAGCTCACGGTCGGCGCTCAGACCTGTCTAGCACTGACGCTCGCCACGGTGGTGTTCTGGGCATGTGGCGTGGCACAGCCGGGCTTTGTGGGCCTGCTCTACTGCGCGCTGCTCGTTCTGTTCAAGGTGTGCGTGGACGACACGGGCGCCGCGAGCATCTCGGCGACGGTCGCCTCCACGTTTAGCTCGTGGACCAAAGCTACCATGTGGCTCGTCATCGGCGCCTACCTCATCGCCAGCGCGGTCAAGGAGTCGGGGCTGGGCGAGCGCATCGCCTATGCGTTTATGCTCAAGTTCGTGCGCGACGCCAAGTCGCTCATCATCTCGATCTTCGCGCTCACCTTTGTGCTGTCGCTGCTGATCCCGCACCCGTTCCCCCGCGCCTTCCTCATCCTCGCCGTCGTCTCGGTCATCGCCGAGTCCGCCGGCTACGGTGACGATGACCGCGGCAAGCTCGGATTCCTCGTGTTTGCCGCTGCCGCCCCGGGTTCCATGTTCTTCCTGACGGGCGACTCCACGCTCAACCCGCTTGTTGCGCAGTACAGCGCCGAGGCCGGCGGCATGAGCCCGTCCTTTATCGACTGGTTCCTGTACATGAGCGTGCCCATGCTGGTTGCGCTGCTGTGTACCCTGTTCTTGGGCCTCTTCCTCTTTAAGCCCAGCAAGGAGCTCGTCTACGATCGCGAGCGGATCGTGGCCAAGCAGGCCGCGCTCGGTAAGCTCTCCGTCAAGGAGATCCGCACCATCGTGTGGCTTGTCATCGCCATCGCGCTGTGGCTCACCGTCTCGGGCGATTACATCGGCTGGGTGACACTTGCCATCGGTGTCGCGCTCGCCATGCCCATCATCGGCGAGGTCCTTACCCCCGCCAGCTGGAACGCTGTCGACATCAAGTCCCTCATGTTCCTGACGGCCGCCATGGCCGTGGGTTCCGTGGGCGGTGCCACCGGCATGAACGCCTGGATCGCCGATGTCGTGCTTCCCAGCTCCGTGCCCGAGAACATCTTCCTGTTCGCCCTGCTTGTCGCCGCGCTCTCCATGATCATCCACATGTTCATGGGCTCGGTCATGGCCGTGCTCGGCGTGTGCGTGCCGGCGTTCATCAGCTTCGCGGCCGGATCCAGCGTGAGCCCGCTCGCCGTGGCGCTCATCGTCTTCACGTCCATCAACATCCACTACATCCTGCCGTTCCACAACCTGCCGATCCTTATCGGCGAGGGCAAGGACGCCGGCGGCTACACCTCCAAAGAGGCTATGCGCATGGGCATTCCCCTCACTGCGGTCGTCTTTATCGTCGTGCTGGTCGAGGCCGCCTGGTTCCACCTCTTTGGCCTGATGTAAGCGGTCGAGCGCTTGGGCTGTAAGCAGCCGAGTGCTCGAACTGCGAGTGGCCGAGCGTCCCATCTATGAGCGCCGCGGCCCCACTACGTTACCCAGCCCGGCGGCATCCTCGCCGCCGGGCACTCTCCCGAAAGGAGCACGCTATGTCCACTACCGATGCTTCCCAGATCCACGACCTGCGCTCCGCACTCGACTTTTTGCGCAAGATGCCGGGCCAGCTGCTCGAGACCGACACCCAGGTCGATCCCGATGCCGAGGTTTCGGGCGTCTATCGCCACGTCGGTGCCGGCGGCACCGTTATGCGTCCGACCAAAGAGGGTCCGGCGATGGTCTTCAACAACGTCAAGGGCTTTGACGACGCCAAGGTCTGCATCGGCATGCTTGCCAGCCGCAAGCGCGTTGCCGCCCTGCTCGACCTGGATGAGGAGCACCTGGGCCTCGAGATCGGTAAGCGCTTCGAGAACCTGATCGCGCCCGAGCAGATCGCCGAGGGTGCGCACGTCGACTGCCAAGAGGTCGTGTACAAGGCGACCGACGAGGGCTTTGACCTGCGCAAGATCGTTCCCGCTCCTACCAACACGCCCGTCGACGGCGGCCCCTACATCACCATGGGCCTCGCCTACGGCACGAGCCCCGACGGCTCCCAGTCCGACGTGACCATCCACCGTTTCTCCTGCGTCGACAAGGACAAGCTCGCCATGTGGATTACCCCCGGCAGCCGTCACCTGGGCGCGTTCTTTGACGAGTACTGCCAGCGTGGCGAGGATATGCCCATCTCCATCTCCATCGGTTTGGACCCCGCCGTGTACATGTGCTGCGGTTTTGAGGCTCCCACCACACCGCTCGGCTTCAACGAGCTGCAAATTGCCGGCGCCCTGCGCGGCCACGCTGTCGAGCTTGCCGACTGCGTCACCGTTCCGCAGAAGTGCATCGCCAATGCCGAGTACGTGCTCGAGGGCTACCTCATGCACGACGAGACCATCAACGAGGACGTCAACGGCCACGGCTACGCCATGCCCGAGTTCCCCGGTTACACCGGTGGCGCCAAGGTCTGCCCGGTGATCAAGATCACCGCCGTTACCACGCGCGTCAACCCCATTATGGAGAGCTGCATCGGTCCTTCGCACGAGCACGTGTCCATGGCCGGTATCCCCACCGAGGCCTCCATCTACAAGATGGTCGAGACCGCCATCCCGGGCCGTCTGCTCAACGTCCACGCCGCTCCCTGCGGCGGCGGCAAGTTCGTTGCCATCATGCAGTTTAAGAAGTCGAGCAAAAATGACGAGGGCCGTCAGCGCAACGCCGCCATGCTCGCCTTCTCGGCATTCTCCGAGCTCAAGCACGTCATCCTTGTTGACGAGGATGTCGATATCTTCGATATGAGCGACGTGATGTGGGCCATGACCACGCGCTTCCAGGCCGACGTCGACCTCATCACCATCCCCGGCTGCCACTGCCACGTGCTCGACCCGTCCAACGACCCCGCGTTCGACCCCACGATTCGCGAGCACGGCATCGCCTGCAAGGCCATCTTCGACTGCACGGTCCCGTTCGACCTCAAGAAGAACTTCATTCGCTCGCAGTTCATGGAGATCGACACAGACAAGTGGGCCAAGGAGATTGCTTTCTAGTAAGTAGCCCTACCAAGTAGTTAAGGAGCCGTCATGCCTGAGTCTTCTGTCCGTCCCCGTCGCATTGTCGTTGGCGTGTCTGGCGCCAGCGGTGCCGCGCTGGGTCTTGAGTGCCTCAAATGCCTGCGCCAGGCCGGCGCCGAGTCGGCGCTTGTCGTCACGCGCGGGGGAGAGATCACCATCGAGCAGGAGCTCGGCATGACGCTCGACGAGTTTGTCGCGCACGCCGATGTGGTCTACGACAACAAGAACATCGGCGCCGCCATCGCAAGCGGCACCTATCCGGTCGACGGTATGATCGTGGCCCCCTGCTCCATGAAGACGCTCGCCGGCATTGCGAGCGGCTACAGCGAAAACCTGTTGTTGCGCGCGGCCGACGTGCAGATGAAAGAGCAGCGCCGCCTGGTGCTCATGGTGCGCGAGACGCCCTTCAGCGCCATTCACGTCGACAACATGGCGCGCCTGGCGCGCGTACCGGGCGTCATGCTCATGCCGCCCATGCTCACGTTTTACAACGGCCCCGCCACGCTCGACGACGCGGTGCATCACATCGCCGCCAAGGCGCTCGAGGCCGTCGGCGTGTCATGCGCAAACTATAAGCGCTGGTCATGGGCGTCTTTAGGGTAGGATACGAGTAGTGTTTGAGCCCGCTGCCCCTGTGGGCGGCGGGCTTTGTGCGCTAAAAGGATGTGCCGGGAGGACTTATGCAGACAGGCATGTATGCGATTAGCGAGATGGCGAGCTTGTTTAACGTTTCGCGCCAAACGCTCATCTACTACGACAAGATCGGTCTGTTTAAACCCGCCGTGGTTAACGAAAAGGGCTACCGTTTCTATTCGCCTACGCAGATCCCGCTCATGCGTCTGATTTGCATGCTTCGCGACCTGGGGCTCGAACTCGACGAGATTGACCGCCTGACCTCGACGTTCGACATTGGCGAGATGACCGATCACCTGCGCTCGCGGGTGCAGGCGCTCGATGAACAGATCGCCGGGCTCAAAGCCGAGCGCGCGAGTGTGCAGGAGCGTCTGAGCTTTTACGACGAGGCGGTTTACTGGCGCGAGCGCGAGGGCAAGCCGGAGCTCAAACAGTTTGAGCGCCGCTACGTGGTCTTTGAGGAGTTCCCGGGCGATATCGAGCGCGGCCGCTCGATGCTTCACCCCACGCTCATGCGGGCGATTCTGCGCATGCGTACGTTGACGGGCACGCGCCCCATGCGCGGCTGGGGTGCCATGCTGCGTCGCGAGGCGCTGCATTCCGACGACCCTATTGCCGGCGCCGGCTCCTTTGCCGTGCTGCCGCGCGGTGCCGAGGAGCTGCTGCCGAGCGATCCCGCCGAGCTGGCAGAGATCGGCATCGAAGTACTGCCCGAGGGCACATACCTGTGCATGAGCCGCTGGGGCATGCCGTACGAGCCCGAAGGCATCCGCGCCATCGTGGCCTGCATGGACGAGCACGCGCTCCAGCCCGTTGGCAACGCCTTCGACTTTTGCTACCTCGATACCACGAGCTACGACGAGTCCCACCAAGAGGACTTTTGCTGCATCCAAATCCCCGTCGCCCTCTAGATGTGACAAGGGGACTGCTCCTTCGTCACATTCGTGGTGTGGCTGCTGCCCAAACCGTCACAACATTCGATGAAAATCTCGAAAACGAGGAAAAGCGTCGAATGTTGTGACGCTTTTCCTGTCTGTGCCGGCGAGCTCCCGTGCCATCTGGGGGTATAAGGCTAGCAAGTGTTTATTTGCGAGGCCTAAGGGGCGCCCCGTATGGATATCGATAACTTTGAATGGTGGTATAGCGAGGGCGAGGCTCCGGACGAGGAGTGGGACGAGCCCGCGCCGCGTGACGTGTCGAGCGACGAGGACGAGACCGGCGGCGATGCTGCTGTCGAGCCTGACGCCGCCTCCGATGCCGCCGAGCCTCTGACCTTTGAGCAGGCTTGGGCCCAGGCTGAGGCCGACGAGGCAAAGGCCGATGCCACGGCCACACTCGGTGAGCCAGCCGACATGTCCATCTCGCCGGCAAAGACCCCGCAGCCGCGTCACACTATCGATCCCGACAGCACGGCATCCTTCAGCATTCTCGACGTGCCCTCGCAGGGTGCCCAGGCGCCTGCGCCCACGCATCGCCCCGATCTGGCTCGCGAGGAAGATGCGGGACGTCGCTCTCCGCTTGGCCCCATCCTTATCGCCTTTATGGCCGGCGTTATCGCATGCTCGGTAATTGGAAACGTCTGGAGCCATGTTGAACAACAGCGCAAAGACGCCGCCAAGGTCGAGATGTCCGTCGAACAATCGCTCAGCCGCACGCGCTCGGTGCATGTATCGGTCGAGGTCAAGGACGGCGCGACGTGGGACACCGCGCGCGGCGACAGCCAGATGCTCGTCCATATCGTGGGTCGCACGCTCAAGGGGCAAGCGATCGACGAGTACCAATACGTCAATTCCGAAGGTGACGGCATCGAACTCAAGCCCGGCGACTACGAGCTCACGGTCGATGAGCCGCCCGTCGCCACCGACGGCACGCGTTACCGTGCCTCAAAGCGCATGGTTCCGGTGAGTTTTAATTCACAGGCACCCGATACGGTTGACAGCACGCCGCAGGGCGGGTTCGACCTTTACGCTATTGCTCAATAACTGCGCCTGACGCTCAACCCCGCCGCCAAGAGTGGGACAATAGCCCTCGACACCGTTGTTTACTATTGGAGGAAGTAGCATGTCCACCGTCACCACCATCAAGCGCGGCGGCCTCACCGCGGCCATCGATTCCATGGGCGCCCAGCTCACGAGCCTTGCCCTCAACGGCAACGAGTATCTGTGGCAGGGCGACCCGGCCTTTTGGGGCAAGCACGCGCCTATCCTGTTCCCCATCGTGGGATCGCTGCGCAACAACACGGCGACGTCTGCGGCCGGCACCTGCGAGATGCCGCGCCACGGACTCGCTCGCATCGTCGAGCACAAGTTGGTCGAGGTTTCGGAGGACGGCTCCTCGGTAACGTACGAGATCACTGACACGCCCGAGTCGCTCAAGGCGTTCCCGTTCCACTTTAAGCTCAACATGACCTATGCCCTGACCGGCGACGCCACGCTCACGCAGACCTTTGCCGTCACCAACACCGGCGACGTGGCCCTGCCGTTCTCGGTGGGCGGTCATCCTGCATTCAACGTGCCCGCCCCCGGTGCCGAAGACGAGGCGTTCGAGGATTACGAGCTGGCGTTTACCGAGGCTTGGACTAACGAGGCCCCCATCATCACGCCCGACGGTCTTATGACGTTCGAGGGCAGCTACAAGGCTCCCGATAACTCGGACGTGCTGCCCATCACGCACCGCAGCTTCGATAACGATGCCATCATGTTCACCGATGTCCCGGGTTCCACGCTCACGCTGCGCGGCCGCAAGTCGGGCCACGGCGTCAAGATCGACTTTGAGGGCTTTAAGTACATCGGCGTGTGGTCTGCCGCCAACGACGCCCCGTTTGTGGCGCTCGAGCCCTGGACCGGCCACACCACCATGGACACCGAGGACGACGTCTTTGAGCACAAGGTCAACACCATTACCTTGGCACCGGGTGAGACGGACGTTCGCAGCTTTAGCGTTACCCTGCTCTAGAGGTTCCGCCGTTCTAACGAACGACGGACCGGTCGACGCTGCGCGCCACCCAGAGCGACAATTTGTCATTCAAAAGGCAAGGCATGACCAGAAGGTCTATGCCTTGCCTTTTTCATGCTAACTTGTTCGCTCTGGGTGGCGCCCGCTGACATTGCCAAAACATCGGCGTCGCCGTTTCCGTCAAGGGTTTGGTGCATGGGGGACAGGTTGCTTTGTGCCAATCGTTCTCGTGTGTCTATTAATTTTTCGCGCACATGCCGCGCTGCTGGTTGCGGGCGTATATCCTGTCTTATTGTCAGCAAAACGAAACAGGGAAGGCACCAGATGCAATCTCGACAACAGCGCGACATGCAGGCCCAGCCGATATGCAGCCGTCGCATCTTTTTGGGTAGCGCTCTCGCTGCGAGCGCTTCTGTCGTCGCCGGCGCACTTGCCGGTTGCCAGCGCCCCTCCACGCTGGAAGTAGTTCAACCCACGACGGGCGGCGGTCGCGACGACCTGTCCGATTCCGTTATCGGCAAGGACAAGATCCGCATCGGTATGGAGGCAGCCTACGCCCCGTACAACTGGCAGGTCTCCGAAGCCAGCGAGTACACCATCCCCATCGACAACGTGCAGGGCGCCTATGCCGATGGTTACGACGTGCAGATCGCCAAGATCGTCTGCAAGGCCCTCGGCGGCGAGCCCGTTGCCGTCAAGCAGAGCTTCTCGGGCCTTATCGATTCGCTCAACAACGGCCAGATCGACCTCATCATTGCCGGCATGAGCGCTACGCCCGAGCGCGAGGAGTCCGTCGGCTTTTCCGACCCGTACTTCATTGGCTACTTTGGCCTGTTCGTAAAAGAGGGCTCGCCCTACCAAAACGCCACCAAGCTCAGCGACTTTAGCGGCGCCACGGTGCTCGGCCAAAAGGACACCATGCTCGATACCGTCATCGACGAGATCCCGGGCGTTGTGCACAAAAACCCGGTCGATTCGGTCCCCACGGTGTTCTCGAACCTGCTGCAGGGCACGTGCGACGCCGTGACCTACAACACGGAGAACGAAAAGGGCTATATGGCCCAAAATCCCGGTATCGTCCCCATCCACTTTGCCGAGGGCGAGGGCTTTAAGCAGGAGGTCACGGCAAACGTCGGCTGCCGCAAGGGCTCGGACAAGCTGCTTAAGCTCATCGACAAGACACTCAAGGGCATTAGCCAAGAGGAGCGCGACCAAATGTGGGACGCGTGCCTCGACCGTCAGCCGGCATAGGGAGGCAGCATGAAAACCATTAATCGCCTGGCCTCCTTTATCAAGGCCGACCACCGTTATGTATACCTGGGCACGAGTGTTATCGCGGCGCTCGGCCTGGCGTTTAGCCAACGCAACCCCACGCCGCTGAGCTTCTTGGCCCCCACCGGTATCTTCCAAGATTGTCTTTGGGCGATCCTGTGGGCGTGGCTCGTCGTGTCGGCGGCGGCGCTCGTCACCAAGCTTATGCACTGGAGCGACTATCGCGAAAAGTCGCCGTTCGCATCTGAGCGTTTCCGTCGTGGAGCACGTTTAGGCAGCTACGTCGTGGTCGCCATCGCGGCAGTTTTCTTTATCGACCGCTGCGTCATGTCGTTTATCGACCTGGTGCAGGTGAGCATTGTCTCGGATTCCAACCCCAGCGACTTTTTGTCGAGCCTGGTCTACATGACCTACAAGAGCGGCGACTTCTTCATTCGCGGTATCGAGATCACCATCGCGCTTGCCACCTTCGGCACCGTCATCGCATTCTTCCTGGCACTGCTCTTTGTGTTCCTGCGTATTCAGACGTTCGACCGCGTGGATAACGACCTGGTGCGCTTCTTTAAGAGTATCGGCCGCGGCTTTGCGACCGTCTACTCCACCATCGTGCGCGGCACGCCCATGATGGTCCAGGGTCTGCTCATCTATTACGCGGGCTTCACCGTTTTGCGCGGCATGGGCTTCGAGACCGCTCAGGCCAACCAGATCTGGAGCACCTTCACCGCCGGCCTCGTCACCATCTCGCTCAACTCCACCGCCTACATGATGGAAGTCCTGCGCGGCGGCATCGAGTCCATCGATCCCGGCCAGGCCGAGGCAGCACGCTCGCTGGGCCTGTCGCAGTGGCAAGCTATGCGCAAAGTCGTGTTCCCCCAGGGCATTAAAAACGCGATCCCGGCGCTCACCAACGAGCTCATCATCAACATCAAGGACTCGTCGGTGCTCTCGGTTATCGGCGTGTTCGACCTCATGTACGCCACCACCACCGTCGCCGGCGTGTACTATCGCCAGATGGAAGTCTACTGCGTGGCGCTCGTGGTCTACCTGATCCTGACGCTCGTGGCGAGCCGCCTGCTCGAGGCCTTTGGCAAAAAGCTCGGTGCCGAGGCTCCGGCCACGCTGCCCAGCTCCAACTAGGCGCAAGACGAGGAGATTCATCATGGCAGATACCGTTACTACCGGCGCTGCGGCCGCGCAAACCAAAGAGCCGCTCATCCGCGTTGAGGGCCTGCGCAAGAGCTTTGGCTCGCTCGAGGTGCTCAAGGGCATCGACCTGGCCGTTAGCCCCGGCGAGGTCGTCACCATCATCGGCGCCTCGGGCTCGGGCAAGTCGACCTTCCTGCGCTGCCTCAACCTGCTCGAGACCCCGGACGCAGGCCACATCTGGTTCCACGGCCAGGACCTCACGGCCGAGCGCTGCAACATCAACAAGCTGCGCGAGGACATCGGCATGGTGTTCCAGGGCTTTAACCTGTTCAACAACATGGATGTGCTCGACAACTGCACGCTCGCGCCCGTCACGCTCAAAAAGATGAGCAAGGCCGAGGCTGAAAAAATTGCGATGGAGCATCTGACGAGTGTGGGACTCGAAAAATTCGCGCACGCCGCCGTGGGTCGCTTGTCCGGTGGTCAAAAGCAGCGCGTGGCCATCGCTCGTGCTCTATGCATGAACCCGCAGATCATGCTGTTCGACGAGCCGACCTCCGCACTCGACCCCGAGATCGTGGGCGAGGTGCTCGAGGTCATGCGCAAGCTCGCTGCCGACGGCATGACCATGGTCGTCGTCACGCACGAGATGGCCTTTGCCCGCACGGTGTCCGACCGCGTGGTCTTCATGGACAAGGGCGTGGTGCTCGAGGATGCCGCGCCGGCCGAGCTCTTTGGCAACCCCAAACACCAGCGTACCCGCGAGTTCCTCTCGCGTTATCTCGAGGACAAATAACCGACCGCAAACGCTTACGTTGCAGGGCCGCTCCCGTGGGGCGGCCTTTGTCGTCACAATCGAAAGGATGTCATGGCCGAGGTTTGGCGCTTCTTTGCGCATGAGGACGATTTTGCCGATATAGACGAGGTCAGCGCGTGCGAGCGCTTGGGCCGCGTGCTGTCGTTTCCGACCATTTCGAGCATGGATGCCGAGGCGGTGGACTGGCAGCCCTTCGACGACCTGCGCGCCTATATGCAGCAGGCCTGGCCGCGCGTGTTTGCGGCGGGCGAGGTCGAGCTTATCGACCACTCGCTGTTGGTGACGCTTGTCGGCTCCGACCCTGCTCTCAATCCCGTTATGCTCATGGGCCACATGGACGTGGTCCCCGTGGTGCCGGGTACCGAGGCCGACTGGACGCACGCCCCCTTTAGCGGGCACGTGGACGACACCTACATTTGGGGCCGCGGCGCTATCGACATGAAGGATCAGGTCGCAGGCATTCTCGAGGCGGTTGAGTATGCATTGGCGCACGGTTGGGAGCACGAGCGCACCCTGCTGCTGGCTTTTGGCCAGGACGAGGAAACCACGCAGTACGGCGCGGGGGCGATCGGTCGCGTGCTCGAGGAGCGCGGTATTGAACTTGAATACCTGCTCGACGAGGGTGACTACCGTATTGTTTCGGCTGCCGAGTACGGCGCGGGCGAGGGCTGGCTTATGCATGCCGACCTTGCCGAGAAGGGCTACGCCGATATTGTGCTCAAGACGAAGAGTGAGGGAGGGCATTCGTCAAACCCCTACGGTGGCACATCGCTCGAGGTACTGAGCCGCGCTATCGCCGCAATCTGCGATATCGAGTGGCCGACGCGTGTGACCGATCTGCTTGCCGCGCAGCTTGTCGAGCTGGGGCTCTACACGGCGGATGAGATTGCCTCCAACAAGGACACCATCGTGTGCGAGTGCCTCGCCAGCAAAAAACTCTATCCGCTCGTGACCACTACCTGCGCGCCGACCCAAATCGAGGGCGGTAGCACCGGCGCTAACGTGATGCCGCAGGATATGTGGGCCAATATCAACTTCCGCATGCTCGAGGGCACGGGCGTGGCCGATGTCGCTACTCGCTGCCGCGAGGCCGTTGCCGCGGCGGGCCTTGCCGGGCGCGTGGAGGTCGAACTCGGCCCCGGCAGCTCCGAGCCCTCGCCGTCCCCGCGTGTCGGCGGGCCGGGGCTCGAGGCCGTCCGCACCATCGCCGCCCGCTATTTCCGTGATCCTTTGGGGACGGAGGAAAACGGATCATCGGCGGCGGGCGGGGTTCCTGTCAGCATCGTCCCCTCAACCGTGATTGGCGCCACCGATGCTGCCAACTACCAGCGCATTTGCCCCGAGTGCATTCGCTTCTCGGCCTTTGTGGTCGACGATGACGAGTGCGACCGCGGCGTCCATGGCACTAACGAGCGCATCACCCGCCGCGCCTACCTCCAGGGCATCCGCTTCCTCGTCGCTCTACTCCAAACGCTCTAGCCAAAAAGCAAGCCCTCGGCGCAATGGGGTCAGGTTTGTTTGCACCAATCATTCCGTGCGGGTTATATGCAGGTTTGCCTGTGCACGCTATCATGTATGGGTTAGACCGCAACTATGTACCCCATACGCGAAGGGATGCGCATGTATCTGAAGATCGACATGTTCTAGCCGGGCTTACCCCCGCAGTGGCGCCGCGCGCCCCATCAACTCTGCCGATTTTCACCTTCACGCATATAAAGGAGTCCCGCCATGCGCGACAAGCTCGAAAAGATCATCAAGGCCTACGAGGAGCTCGAGAAGAAGCTTTCCGACCCGGCCGTCGCCTCCGACATCAAGGAGTTCACGCGTCTCAACAAGGAGTACGCGCACCAGTCCGACCTCATTGCCGCTTCGCGCGAGTACATCAGCGCGCTCGACGATATCGAGGCTGCCAAGGAGATGCTCCGCGACACCACCGATGCCGATGAGAAAGAGATGCTCCAGATGGACATCTCCGAGAACGAGGACAAGCTTCCCCAGCTCGAGGAAGATATCAAGTACATGCTCATCCCGAGCGACCCCAACGACGACAAGAACACCATCGTCGAGATCCGCTCCGCCGCCGGTGGCGACGAGGCGGCCATCTTCGCCGGCGACCTGTACAAGATGTACCAGCGCTTTTGCGAGTCGCGCGGCTGGAAGACCACCGTGCTCGACTCCAGCCCCAGCGAGGCCGGCGGCTTTAAGTCCATCGAGTTCAAGGTCGAGGGCGACCGCGTCTACTCCGTCATGAAGTTCGAGTCCGGCGTGCACCGCGTCCAGCGCGTTCCCAAGACCGAGTCCCAGGGCCGTATCCAGACCTCCACGGCGACCGTCGCCGTACTTCCCGAAGCCGAGGAGATCGACGTCCAGATCAACCAGTCCGACCTGCGCATCGATACCTACTGTGCCTCCGGCCCTGGCGGTCAGTGCGTTAACACCACCTACTCCGCCGTGCGCATCACCCACCTGCCCACCAACACCGTGGTGCAGTCGCAGGAACAGCGCTCCCAGATCCAGAACCGCGAAGTCTGCATGCAGATGCTGCGCGCCCGTCTGTACGAGATGGAGCTCGAGAAGCAGCAGGCAGAGCTCGGTGCTGAGCGCCAGAGCCAGATCGGCCACGGCAACCGTTCCGAGAAGATCCGTACCTACAACCAGCCCCAGGACCGCGTGACCGATCACCGCATCGGTTTCAACTCCACCTACAATGGCGTCCTCCTGGGTGACCAGCTCGGCACCGTCATCGAGGCGCTCGCCGCCGCCGAGCGTGCCGAGAAGCTGGCACAGGCAGTCTAAGTTCCGCCGTTCTACCGAACGGCGGACCAGCCGACGCTGCGCGCCGTCCAGAGCGACAATTTGTCATTCAAAAGGCAAGGCATGACCAGAAGGTCTATGCCTTGCCTTTTTCATGCCAACTTGTTCGCTCTGGACGTCGCTCGCTGGCATTGCCAAAACATCGGCGTTTCCTTGGTTGTCAAATGATCCGTAGGGAGTCATTGGGGACATTGCTTTGAGATGTTATTCAGTCGGCTGTTATGGCATTTGAGCTGCTTACCTGCTTAAGGTAATTGACGGCATATATCTGCTATCGAAAATATTGCTCGAAAAATTGTCCAAGAAGTCGCGGGGCGATTTTTGATGGGTCGCGCGTCAAGTGATTTGGCAAGTTCTTGGTTAGATATTGGTCAGTTTTGGGGCAACCTTGCCAAAAGCTTGACGGATGCAGATTTAGACGTCGACGAATGAACACTCTAGGCAGGCTCCAAGCAAAATTCTGGGCTGATTCTCGATAATCGCCTTCAATCGTCCCTTGCCAAGCGCTGGCCTCGCTTACAATCTGCTCCGACATTCGCGCGCCGCCCGGCGCTTAAGAGGGGAGGGCCCCATGGCAAACGAGATCTGGACCATCAAGCGTTGTCTCGAGTGGACCAAGGAGTACCTGGCCGAGCGCGGCGAGGAGCATCCCCGTCTTTCCGCCGAGTGGCTGCTGTGCGCCGCCACGGGCCTGGCGCGCATTGACCTATATATGCGTATGGACGAGACGCTTAACGCGGCCCAGCTCGAGACCATGCATGCGGCCGTCGTTCGTCGCGCCAAAGGCGAGCCGCTGCAGTACATCACCGGCAGCACGCAGTTTCGCATGATTGACGTCGCGTGCGCTCCCGGTGTGCTCATTCCGCGCCCCGAAACCGAGATGCTCGTCGAGGAAGTCCTCAATTATCTGGATGCCGAGGTGCTGAGCCCCGAGGCTGCTGCCCGTCAGCGTGTTGAGCTGCCTTGGAACGATGAGGTCGAGGAGGCACGCAAGGCCGAGGCCGCGCTGGCAGACGAACGGGCGACTGCCGAGCGCCGTGCCGCTAATCTGACGGCTGCCGATGAGGCGGCGCTAGGCGGCGACGTACTGGGCAGCCGTGCCTATGCCGAGGAACTGGCCGATCGCGAGGCCGAGGAAGCCGCCGCGCAGGCAGCAGAAGCCGAAGCCGCGGAAGCCGCCGAGTCCGAGCTCGACGAATACGGCGTCGCCATCGAGGGTGCCGACCAGGAGACGGTTTCAGCTCAGGATGCCGCTGCGCCTGCCCCAGCCGAGCCCCGCACTGCCCGCGTTCTCGAGGTCGGCTGCGGCACGGGCTGCATTTCGCTCTCCCTTGCCTGGGAGCGCCGCGGCCACGTTACCTGCACCGCCACCGATATCGAGTCGCGCGCCATCGATCTGGCCACCAAAAACCGCGACACCCTCGGCCTCACGGCAGATGAGGTTGCCTTTAGCCTCACCAACCTGGTGAGTTCCATTCCCCGCGAAGAGTGGGGCACCTTTGATGTGCTCGTCTCCAACCCACCTTACATCCCGACCGACGTCATGCGCTCGCTGCCGCACGAGGTCAAGGACTTTGAGCCCGACCTGGCGCTCGAGGGCGGCGCCGACGGCCTCGATATCTTCCGCCGCCTGCTCAACGCGGCGCCTTACATGCTGCGCGCCGGCGGCCTGTTTGCCTGCGAGCTCTACGAGGGTACCCTCGATGCCGCGGCCGAGCTCTGTCGCCAGGCAGGCCTTTCGGACGTGCGTATCGTCCATGACCTTACCGATCGCCCCCGCATCGTCCGAGCCATCGTCACCGAGCCCAAGCAGCGCCAGTAATATTTATTAACTGGTTAGCAAAAATTATAAATTAGTTTATAATTAGGACGGCTGAAAGAGGTCGGCCCATGCAACCTCCTACCTTTCGGGAAATCATTGCCCTACTCAAGCACGATGGATTCGTGAAGGTCGCGCAAGTCGGTAGTCATGCTAAGTATGTTTCTGGTGACCGTGTTGTCACCGTGAACGGCTCTGGTGGTGATCGACCAAAGAAGGGCACGTGGGCAAGTATTCGTCGCCAAGCTGGATGGTAGTTGGAGGCAAAATGAGGCAGCTATTTACCTATGACTGCGTTCTCATAAAAGAAGACGACGGTTACTGCGCTAGCTTCCCGCAGATTCCCGGCGCCTTTGCCGATGGCGATACGCGCGAAGAAGCGATTGCCCATGCTACCGAGGCACTGATGGCGTTTTTGGCCGACGACCTCAACAACGGTTTGACTCCGGCAGGGTACGAACGCTCGGCCGAGGTCGTGGCCCTTTCAGTCGAAATCGACCACGAGGACGCTCGGGAAGCGGCGTGCCGAACATTTAAAGACGCAGCGCTGGACCTCAAAGTCTCCGCTCCGCGGATTACCGCGCTGGTCAAAGCCGGAAAGCTCGATGTTGAACTCGTCGACGGCCGTCGGATGATAACGATAGACAGCATCGAGCGCTACGCCGCCCAAGAACGCCACGCCGGCAGGCCAAAGAAGTTCGTAGCCGTCCAATAACCCCTCACTTTCACCGACTACAATAGCCGCTCACCAAACCAACATGCGCTCTGGGCAAATAGGTTGAACGTTTCGTGCGAGAATGCCCCACAGTAAACAAACTTGCACCAGAGCGTAAGGGGCTGGCATACACATGCAGACGGTCTATCGGGTATACGAGGGAACGCGCGAGCCGCATCGGCTTGCCGTCGAGCGCACGGCCGAGGTGCTCGGCCGCGGCGGCCTGGCTTTGATCCCGACCGAGACCGTCTACGGTGTCGCCGTGGCAGTCAACGCCTTCTCGGACGCCGTGCCCCAAGATACAAGCGAATTCCCATCGTGGCCGCGCGATCCGCAGGCTGCCGTCAATGGCGCCGCAGTTCCTGCGCTCGGCACCGGCTATCGCCGTATCTTCACTCTCAAGCAACGTGAACTCACGCAAACCGTCGCTTGGCTGGTCGATGGCGTCGAAGCACTCGACCGCTATGGCGTGGATATCCCGGAAGATGCCCGCATACTCGCGCGACGATGCTGGCCGGGAGCCCTGACTATCGTGGTCAAGGCAGCCCCCTGCGTGCCGACCTTTATGCGCGCTGCCGACGACACGGTGGCACTTCGCGCTTCGGCCTCGCCCGTGGTGCAGGCGCTCATTCGCGCCTGTGGCAGCCCCCTTGCCTGCACCAGCGCCAACACGCATGGCGCGCCCGCGCCGGCAAGTTTTATCACGGTGGAGGGTCGCATCCTGGAGGGGGTCGATGTTGCCGTCGACGCCGGTGAGACCCCGTGTCGCGACGCCTCGACCATCGTGTCGTTTCAGCACGGCGAGCTCCAGATCCTGCGCCAAGGCGCACTTCCCGCATCAGAGATCGAACGGGTCCTGTCCGACCCGATGCAATAGAAAGGTGTAAGCGATGTCGTTGAATCTGGGCAGCCTGGGCATGGAAGATGCCTCGTTTGACTTTGGCGGTTCCTACATCATGGCGCTCGACTGCGGCACCACCTCGGTACTTGCGACCATCGTCGACGAGTACGGATGCATCGTCGCGCAGGCACGTCGCAGCGTCAAAACCAGCTTCCCGCGTCCCGGCTGGGTGGAGCAAGACCCCATGGCGGTCCTTGCTAGCCAGATCGCCGTCATGATGGAAGTCCAGTTTAAGAGCGGTATCCACTCCGACCGCATTGCTGCCATCGGCATCTCCAACCAGCGCGAGACCACGGTGGTCTGGGATCGCGTGAGCGGTCAGCCGATCTATAACGCTATCGTATGGCAGTGCCGCCGTACCGCACCTTTGATCGACGAGCTTGTCGAGCAGGGCGCAGAAGGGCTGGTGCGCTCCCGCACGGGACTCACGCTCGACCCGTATTTCTCGGCCTCCAAGGTGCAGTGGATTCTCGACAACGTCGACGGCGCACGCGAAAGCGCGGCGGCGGGCGACCTCATGTTTGGCACCATCGACACCTGGCTCATCTACAACCTCACCGGCGGCCAGGTCTTTGCCACCGACTACACCAATGCCAGCCGCACGGCACTCTTTAATATCCATACGCTCGATTGGGACGACGACCTGCTGGCACTCTTTGACGTTCCACGTTCCATGATGCCCGAGGTTCGCTGGAGCTCGGGCGACTACGGCCGCGTCGCGAGCGACATCATGACCAACATGCCGCCCATCATGGGCGTGGCGGGTGACCAACAGGCGTCGCTGTTCGGCCACTGCTGTTTCCGTCCCGGCCAGACCAAAAACACCTATGGCACGGGTTGCTTTATGCTCATGAACACCGGCGACGAGATCGTCGAATCCAAGAACGGTCTGGTCTCCACCATCGGTATCGCTGCGAACGGGAAGATCAGCTATGCGCTCGAGGGCTCCATCTTTGCTGCCGGTTCCACCATGAACTGGCTTCGCAACAACATGGGCATCATCTCGAGCGTGAGCGAGTCGGCACAACTCGCCGCTTCGATTAGCGACAACGAGGGCTGCTACTTCGTTCCGGCCTTTGCGGGTTTGGGTGCTCCCTGGTGGGACCCGCATGCTCGCGGTATCGTGTGCGGTCTGACCGGCGCCTCGAGCCGTGCGACCATCGTACGTGCCGCCTGCGAATCCATGGCATATCAGAGCTACGACGTGCTGCGCGCCATGGAGCAGGACGTGGGGCTTTCGATTGAGCGCCTGTCTGTCGATGGCGGTGCCTCGCGCAACGAGTTCATCATGCAATTCCAGGCCGACCTGCTGGATATCCCCGTGCTGCAATGCGAGACGGTGGAGACCACGGCAATCGGTGCCGCGTACTTGGCGGGTCTTGCCGTCGGCTATTGGGAAGACCTGGAAGAGCTGGAGCAAAATGCCCAGATCGTTAGGACCTTCCTTCCCCACATGTCCGCCGAGCGCCGCGAGCAAAACCTTGCGGGCTGGCGTGATGCAGTCAGGCGCTCGCTCAGCACCTCACAGTAGGGCTGCGATGGGCTGCTCGATACAACAAACCGCTAAACTAATGCATGGCGTGCGGCGGCAACATTGCTGCGCGCCTTGTCAGCAAGGCCGTTTTGCGGCCGCAACGAAAGGGGCAATCAACCCATGACCGTCACCTACGATGCGTCCCGTGTGACGCTTGTCGATCACCCGCTCGTCCAGCACAAGCTGTCGATCCTGCGCGACAAAAACACCGGCACCAACCAGTTCCGTCAGCTCGTGCGCGAACTCGCGCTTTTTGACGGCTACGAGGCCATGCGCGACCTGCCTATGGAAGACGTCGAGGTCGAGACCCCTATCACCACCGCAACGTTTAAGCAGCTCGCCGGCAAGAAACTCGCCATCGTGCCCATCCTGCGTGCGGGCCTTGGCATGGTCGACGGCATCCTCGACCTGGTGCCCTCCGCTCGCGTGGGCCACATCGGCATGGAGCGCGACGAGGTCACCCACGAGCCGCACGAGTATTACTGCAAGATGCCCAAGGATATCGACCAGCGCATCTGCCTGGTCGTCGACCCCATGCTCGCCACGGGCGGTTCGGCCGAGATGGCCATCAGCTACCTGCGCGGGCGCGGTGTCAAGGACATCCGCATGCTGTGCATCGTCGCGGCCCCCGAGGGCCTCAAGTCGCTGACCGAGAAGGATCCCGATGTACATATCTATACCTGCGCCATCGACGACCATCTCAACGAGGCTGCCTACATCGTTCCCGGCCTCGGCGACGCCGGCGACCGCATCTACGGCACGCTCTAGTCGCTGGGCTAAACGGCCGCGGCTGCAAATACGAAGAAACGGTGCGCGCGGACGAACAAAAGGCGACCGCGCGCACTTCTGTTAACGGACGTTTTGCCCTGCAGGGTTCGAGAAAAACGTATTACCGTACCTGCGGCATAAAGAAGGTCTTAAGAAAACGAACAGGTGCGTATTAACCGATGCTTTTTCGGTTGTACTTTAGCGATTGGCTCGTACAATAGTCACCAATGTTTGGCGGGAACTGTTCTGTGAAGCGTTAAAAAGGAAAGTGAGGACGCCAGTGTTTCAGATAGCCGATCTGCTCGCTATCGTTGCAGGCGCCATCGCGGGCGCAATTGCCTTCCTTCCCTTTGTCTTTACGCTCAAGCCGGTTCTTGACGATAAACAGAATGCGGACATGCTCAAGGGTATGGTGAGTCTGGCGGTCTCGGCAATCGCCCTTCTCGTCTTTACCTTGGTTGTGTTTGTGTTGTTCGGAGAGGCATTTCGCATGTTCCTCCTGGGCGAGGCGATCGGCTTCGTGGCCTTTATGGCCGCCTGCGCGGTTCGCGTCGCCAAGGCGCTGCGAGATCCTCATGAGGTCGAAAGGTAAGTCGTGGAAATTTTTGAAAAGCTGCCTGATGAGATTAATCATCTGGTCAGCGAGTTCAGCTCCACCCCTGTCGTGGGCGATCTGAGCTGCGGCATCACGCAGTACTCGTTTTGGCTGATCGTCTCCACGATCGTGCTCCTGATCGTCCTGGCCGTGTTCAAGAAGAAGCAGACCCTGGTCCCCAAGGGCTTCTTCGTCAACGGTTTCGAGTACATCATCGAGTACGTCGAGAACGATATCGGCAAGGGCGTCGTGGGTGAGAACTGGAAGAAGCACTTCCCGTTCCTGTGCTCGCTTTTCCTGTTCATCCTGATCAATAACATGATCGGCCTGATTCCGGGAATGAAGCCCGGCACCGGCGCAATCGGCTCCACCGCCGCGCTCGCCATCTTCGCCTTCGTGTATTTCATCTACTACGGATGCAAGGCTCACGGCGTGATCGGCTACGTCAAGAGCCTCGCCCCGCAGGGCGTAAGCTTCCCGATGAACGTGCTTGTGTGGGTCGTCGAGCTTTTCTCGACCTTCCTGCGTCTCATCACGCTTGCCGTCCGTCTGTTCTGCAACATGTTCGCAGGACACGTGGTCATGGGCTCGTTCGCCATCATGGCGAGCATGTTCATGCAGCCGCTGCTTCAGCAGGTTTCCGCGGCGCACGCCGTCGGCGCCCTGCCTTCGCTGGCCTGGCTTGCCATCCTCATCCTGATCTATGCGATCGAGCTTGTGGTCGGCGCCATCCAGGCTTACGTCTTCACGGTCCTTACCGCCGTGTATGTCTCCGAGGCAGAGGAGGTCGCAGAGGAGGAGTAGCCTTCCGTTCGCGCCTTAAAGGTAAGGCAATTCGTTAAACCGCCGGTGCCCGTACCCATGGAGCCCGGCAGTTATAAAAAGGTTATCCTGCGTGAAATAAGACACGCACGACAAAGGAGGAATCGTGGGAGTTATCGGTTACGGTCTCGGTGTTATCGGCGCTGGTCTTGCTATCGGCCTGTCTGCTCTGGGTGCTACGGGTGCTATGGCCCGTCAGCCTGAGGTCCAGGGCCGCGTGTTCACCGTCTTCATCATGGGCTCCGCCTTCGGCGAGGCTCTGGCTCTGATCGGCTTCGTTGTCGCGCTGATCGTTAAATAGCACGGAGCGTCAAGTATGAATCTTTCATCCCAGAAGAGCGCGATCGCACTCTCCGCGTCCGCGGCCGCGCTGCTCATGCCGGTTTCCGCGTTCGCCGAGGACGGCGCTGCCGGTGCGGACATCCTCATCCCTAAGATGGCGGAGTTCATCCCGGCGCTTATCGCCTTCCTGATTATCTGGATCGTGCTGGCCAAGGTCGCCCTGCCGGGCATCATGAAAACCATGGAGGAGCGCGGCAAGAAGATCGAGGAGAGCCTCGACGAGGCCGAGAAGACCAAGCAGGAGGCTATCGCCAAGCGCGCTGAGTCCGACTCGATCGTCACCGACGCCCGTCGTCAGGCTGCCGACATCGTTCTCGAGGCCCGTAAGGACGCCGAGTCCGAGCGCGCCCGTATCATCGAGGCTGCTCACAAGGAGGCCGAGGAGATCATCGCCAAGGCCCATACGACCGTCGAGGACGAGCGCAAGTCCATTTACGCCGGTGCCGCGAGCTCCATCGCCGACCTGTCCGTTGCCGTCGCCACCAAGATCGTGGGCGAGGCACTCGAGGACGATGCCGAGCAGAAGAAGCTCATCGAGCGCTACATCCAGGAAGCAGGTAGCCTGAATGCCGACTAGCCGCTATCAGGACAAGGTGCTCGAGACCTACGCGCGCTCCCTTCTGGAAGCCGCTAAGGCCGAGAACCATGTGTTCGAGGACCTCGAGATGATCGAGCGCTTGGCTTCTGCCAGCCCCGAGATCATCGCCGTGCTCGACACCATGTCCAAGCGCGACCAGCTCGACCTTCTTCCCAAGGTGGCAGCTGCCTTTAAGTATGTTGCCGAGGAAGACGAGGATGTAGTGGGCGTGACCGTCACCACGGCGATCCCGCTCGACGACGAGCTGCGTCAAACCATCACTAAGAAATGCGAGCAGGACTTCGGTCGCAAGGTATTCCTTATCGAGCAGGTTGACCCGTCTATCGTGGGCGGCCTGGTGCTCGAGGCCCGCGGCGAGCGTCGTGACATTTCCGTCAAGACGCAGCTGCGCATCGCGCAGGAGACCCTCGCAAACTCTGCTAATTCGTACGGAGGTGAAGCCTAATGTCCGAAACCCTCAATGCCCAGGATATCGCCAAGAAACTGCAGGAGCAGCTCACGAGCCTCTCCGCGACGGTCGATACGCATGAGGTTTCAACGGTCGACGAGGTAGGCGACGGCATCGCGCGCGTCTCCGGCCTCAAGAGCGCCATGGCAGGCGAGCTTCTGGAGTTCAAGAGCTCCGATACCGGTGAGACCGTCTTCGGCCTTGCCCAGAACCTTGACCGTGACGAGGTCGGCGCCGTTCTGTTCGGTGCCGTCGACTCCATCAAGGAAGGCGACGAGTGCCGCACCACTGGCCGCATTATGGATATCCCCGTGAGCCGTGCCATGCTCGGCCGCGTCGTCAATCCGCTCGGCCAGCCCATCGACGGCCTGGGCGACATCGTCGCCACGCACCGTCGCCCCATCGAGTTCAAGGCTCCCGGCGTCATCGATCGTACCCCGGTGTGCGAGCCGGTTCAGACCGGTCTGCTCGCTATCGACTCCATGGTGCCTATTGGCCGCGGTCAGCGCGAGCTCATCATCGGCGACCGTAAGACCGGCAAGACCGCCATCGCCATCGACGCTATCCTCAACCAGCGCGGCAAGGGCATGGTCTGCATCTATGTCGCCATCGGCCAGAAGGCCTCCACGGTTGCCAACATCCGCGAGACCCTCGCTCAGCACGGTGCGCTCGACTACACCATCATCGTTTCGGCCACCGCTGCCGATTCCGCCCCTATGCAGTACATCGCGCCTATGGCCGGTGCCGCTATCGGCGAGTTCTTCATGTACAACGGCGAGGACGGCAAGCCCGCCAGCGAGACCAACCCCGGCGGCCACGTGCTCGTCATCTACGACGACCTGTCCAAGCAGGCTGTGGCCTACCGTCAGATGTCGCTGACGCTGCATCGTCCGCCCGGACGCGAGGCCTATCCTGGCGACATCTTCTACCTGCACTCTCGTCTGCTCGAGCGTGCCGTCAAGATGTCCAAGAAGAACGGTTACGGCTCCATGACGGCACTGCCGATCATCGAGACCCAGGACGGCGACGTCTCGGCCTACATTCCGACCAACGTCATTTCCATTACCGATGGTCAGATCTACCTGCAGTCCGAGCTCTTCTTCCAGGGTCAGCGCCCGGCAGTCGACGTGGGCATCTCCGTGTCCCGCGTCGGTGGCGATGCGCAGACCAAGGCCATGAAGCAGGTCGCCGGCAACCTCCGTCTGGACCTCGCTTCCTATCAGGAGCTCGCTGGCTTTACGCAGTTCGGCTCCGACCTCGACGAGGCCACGCAAAAGCAGCTTACCCACGGTGCTCGCATGACTGAGCTCCTCAAGCAGCCGCGTTACAAGCCGTTTGAGGTTGGCGAGCAGATCGTTACGCTGTTCGCTGGCAACGAGGGCTTCCTGGATGACCTGGAGATCGCCGACGTGCTGCCCTTCCGTGCCGAGCTCATCGAGTACATGGACAATGGCTTTGGCTTGCTGCTCGACAAGGTTCGCGCCAAGAAGATCGATGATGACACCAAGGCTGAGCTCTTGCGTGTCATCGGCGACTTCAAGCAGCAGTTCATGGCCAAGCACCATTCGGATGTTTCTGGATCAGAGGAGAACTAAGCCCCATGGCCAACCTTCGCGACATTAAGAAGCGAATCTCCTCGGTTACCACGACCAAGCAGATCACGCGCACGATGGAGATGGTCTCTACGGCCAAGATCCGTCGTGCCCTCGATCGCTCCAAGCAGGCCGAGCCCTATAAGGAGGCGCTGACCGACGTCATGTTGACGGTCGCCGGCGACGCCTCCTGTTCGGGCACCGATCCCATGCTGCAGAAGCATGAGAGCGTCAAGCATGGCCTGATTGTCGTTATTGCCTCGGACCGCGGCCTTGCCGGCGGTTTCAATACGACGGTGGAGCGCACGGCCGAAAAGCTCGCCGCTTCTTGTGCGAACGACGGCATCGAGTGCGAGATCATCGCGTGCGGGCGTAAGCCGGCCACGTATTTCCGTGACCGCGCAAACGTCGTCATGCACTTTGAGGGCAACTCCTCTGAGCCCGATTTCAATCAGGCCCGCATGATCTCCTCTCATATCTGCGATGCGTATCGTGCCGGTGAGCTTGACCGTGTCGAGCTTGTCTACCACCACGCAAAGAACCGCGTGGATCAGGAGCTTCGCGTTGAGCATCTGTTGCCGCTCGACCCCGAGATGATCGCTATGGCCCACGGTCCGCGTAAGAACGAGACCGACGCCCCTAAGCGCATCTCGTCCACGTTCGAGTTCGTGCCCTCTCCCGAGCATGTTCTCGGCAAGCTTGTGCCGTCTTATATCCTGACGGTCATCTACCAGGCCCTGATCGATTCGGCGGCTGCCGAGCAGGGTGCACGCCGCAAGGCCATGCACTCCGCGACGGAAAACGCCACCGCGATCATCTCGACCCTTACCCGCACGTATAGTCGCGTGCGCCAGGCTTCGATCACGACCGAGATTAACGAGATCGTCGGCGGAGCCTCAGCATTGGAGGAACAGTAATGGCTAATAACACCGTAAAGCTTGCGGTCGAGGAAGCCACCAAGAAGACGACCGCCGGTGATGGTCGCATCGTGCGAATCATCGGCCCTGTCGTCGACGTCAAGTTTGACGGCGCGGTGCCCCCGATCTACAACGCGCTCACGGTCGAGGCCGAGACCCCGATCGGTCATCTGAGCACGATCCTCGAGGTCGAGAGCCAGCTTCCGGGCGGCGTCGTCCGCACGGTCGCCATGTCCTCGACCGACGGCCTGCAGCGCGGCCTCATCGCCACCGATACCGGTGAGCCCATGAAGATGCCCGTTGGCCCCAAGACGCTCGGCCGTATTTGGAACGTCATGGGCAAGCCCGTCGACGGCAAGCCCATGCCCGAGGTGGAGGAGTTCTACCCCATCCATCATGCAGCGCCCCGTTTCGACGAGCTCACCACCAAGACCGAGATTTTCGAGACCGGCATCAAGGCCGTCGACCTGCTCGAGCCCTACATCCGTGGCGGCAAGACGGGCCTGTTCGGCGGCGCCGGCGTCGGCAAGACCGTTCTGATTCAGGAGCTCATCAACAACCTCGCCCAGGAGCACGGCGGCACCTCGGTGTTCACCGGCGTCGGCGAGCGTACCCGCGAGGGCACCGACCTTTATCTCGAGATGAGCGAGTCTGGCGTTATCGACAAGACCTGCTTGGTCTATGGTCAGATGAACGAGCCGCCCGGAGCGCGTCTGCGCATCGGTCTGGCCGGCCTTACCACCGCTGAGTACTTCCGCGATCGTGGCCAGGACGTTCTGCTGTTCATCGACAACATCTTCCGCTTCTCCCAGGCAGGTTCCGAGGTTTCCGCATTGCTGGGCCGTATGCCGTCCGCCGTTGGTTACCAGCCCACGCTGGCAACCGAGATGGGCGACCTCCAGGAGCGCATTACCTCGACCAAGACGGGCTCCATTACCTCCGTCCAGGCTGTCTACGTCCCCGCAGACGACCTGACCGACCCGGCGCCTGCCACGACGTTTACGCACCTCGACGCTACCACGGTTCTTTCGCGTAGCATTTCGTCGCTCGGCCTGTTCCCGGCTATCGACCCGCTCGCATCTTCCTCCGACGCTCTCGATCCCTCGATCGTTGGCGAGGAGCACTACCGTGTCGCCGTCAAGGTCCAGGAGCTCCTGCAGGAGTACTCCGACCTTCAGGACATCATCGCCATTCTGGGTATGGACGAGCTGTCCGAGGAGCAGCGCCTTACGGTCAACCGTGCCCGTAAGATTCAGCAGTTCCTCTCGCAGTCCTTCCACGTCGCCGAGAAGTTCACCGGCAACCCCGGTGTCTACGTCCGAGTCGAGGATACCGTCCGCTCTTTCGCCGAGATTGTCGACGGCAAGGCCGATGACCTGCCCGAGCAGGCTTTCCGCTATGCTTCCACGATTGAGGACGTGCGCGAGCGCGCCCGCAAGATGGGGGAGAAGTAGGTTATGCGTATCCGCATCGTGTGCCCCGTGAGCTGCGCCTATGAGGGCGACGCTGCGTTTGTGTCGATTCCGTCCACGGATGGCGAGTTTGGCGTCCTGCCTGCTCACTCCAGCGAGATCTGCACGATCGACCGCGGTTACGTTCGCGTTTCCGATAAGGCCATGGGCACTGTCGACCACACGTTTGCCGTGGCCGGCGGCTATGCCCAGGTTGCGGACGATGTCGTGACCGTTCTCGCCGAGCGCGCTTGCGATTTGGCGACCGTCGATGCCGACAAGCTTAAAGCTGATATTCAAGGTTTTGAAGAGAAGCTGGGTAATTTGTCGGAGGATGATGCACGCCGCGCCTACCTCTATAATGAAATCGCATGGTGTAAGCTCAAGCTTGCCCAATAGTCAAACGATTTAGCGTTCGACCATTTGCGAACACATCATGCCCGGGATGGCCCAGCCACCCCGGGCATGCTTTTTGAAAGGGTAGACCTTGGATATTATCCGCGTTGAGGGTGGCCACGCCATCGGAGGCTCCGTGCCCGTCTCGGGCGCCAAGAACTCCGCGCTCAAACTCATGGCGGCAACGCTTCTGGCGCCGGGCAAGACGACGCTGCAGAACGTGCCCGATATTTCCGATGTTCACGTGATGGGCAAGGTGCTCAAGGGCATGGGCGCTACGATCGATGTTCTCGACGAGCACACGCTCGAGATTGATACCTCTCAGGTCGATTCATGGGAGGCCCCCTACGAGCTCGTTGCCAAGATGCGCGCTTCCACCGCCGTCATGGGACCCCTGCTGGGCCGCTTCCATCGCGCCAAAATTGCCATGCCGGGCGGCTGCAACCTGGGTGCTCGCAAGATCGATATGCACATTCTTGGTCTTGAGGCCCTGGGCGTTGAGTTCGATACCGCCCACGGTTACATCAACGCTAATGCGCCCCAAGGTCTGCGCGGTACCACCGTCACGCTCGAGTTCGCCAGCGTCGGTGCGACCGAGAACCTCATCATGGCCTCTGTGCGCGCACAGGGCACCACGGTTATCGACAATGCCGCCCGCGAGCCCGAGATCGTCGATCTCGCTAACATGCTCAACGAGATGGGCGCCAAGATTGTTGGCGCTGGTACGCCCGTCGTGACTATCGAAGGCGTGGAAGAGCTCCATCCCGTTACCCATCGCGTGGTGGGCGACCGCATCGAGGCCGGTACCTTTATCGTTGCCGGTGCGTTGATGGCCGACGATCGCGGTGTCGATGTCACGGGCTTTTGCCCCATTCACTTGGGCATGGTGCTCAAGAAGATGGAGCTTATGGGTATCGACTGCGAGCGCGTCGAGGATGGCGTCCATGTGAACCGTGCCGAGCGTATCAAGCCGGTCGACATCCAGACGCTTCCGTTCCCCGGTTTCCCGACCGACATGCAGGCGCAGATTATGGTGCTCTCCGCCCTTGCCGACGGCAGTTCTGTTATTACCGAAAACATCTTCGAGAATCGCTTTATGTTTGCCTCTGAGCTGGTGCGTATGGGTGCCGACATTCGTATCGAGAGCCATCATGCCATGATTCATGGCGTCAAGGGCTTCTCGGGTGCACAGGTTACCTCGCCCGATCTGCGCGGCGGAGCGGCCCTCGTCGTAGCGGGCTTGATCGCCGACGGGACGACCGAGGTTTCGGCTATCCATCACATCAAGCGCGGCTACGAGCAGTTTGTCGAAAAGCTGCAGGCGCTTGGCGCGCATGTCGAGCATGCTACCGTCCCCGATCCCGTCATCTACTAATACAGGTTGCCTATGTTTAATAAAAAGCCCCTCGCGGATACCACCACCCGAAGACCCTCAACTGGTGCGCAGGCCAAGATCTACAGTCGCGATAACGTGGCTCGCTATTCCGAGCGCGCTCGCCAACGTCGTCGTAGCCACACGATTCGTCACGTCGCGCTCATTGTCGTGCTTGGCGTGCTGCTGAGTGCCACTACCGCTGCCGGCCTGTGGTTTGCCACCATTATGGGCAAGCTCGGCGATTCTAATGTCATTACTGACAATCTGCGTCGGGTTCTGGTTGACACCGATGAGGCAAAGGATCCGTTCTACGTGCTGCTTCTTGGCACCGACGGCCGTCCGGGCGAGGATACGTATCGTGCCGACTCGATTATCCTGGCACGCATCGACCCCACGCAAAAGCAGGCGACGCTCATTTCCGTTCCGCGCGACACCAAGGTCGAGTACAAGGGCGAGACCATGAAGATCAACGCCTGCCATACCGTTGGCGGCGCCGAGGCCATGGTCGAGGCGGTCAACGAGCTGTGCGGTGTTCAGATTTCCCACTATGCCGAGGTCAGCTTCGACGGAATGCAGGCGCTGATTGATTCGGTTGGCGGTATCGACATTAACGCAACCGATGATGTTGACGACCCCGAGCACCTGGATATTAAGATTACCGCTGGCCAGCAGCATATGGACGGTGCCACCGCCCTTACCTATGCCCGCTGCCGCTACACCTATGCCGACGGCGATTACACACGCATGCGCCACCAGCGTCAGGTGCTTGGCGCCCTTGCCAACCAGATTCTCAATAACTTCGATGCCACGAAGATCTTTGGCCTGGTTAATTCGCTGTCCGATATGCTCGTAACCGATATGAGCGTTCAGGATATCGTGGCTACGGTCAACGCCATGCGCGGTATGGATGTCGACGGTATCTACTCGGCCAACCTGCCCTCGTACGCCGACGACAGCACCATGATCGACGGTGTGAGCTACGTCTTTGTCTACGAGGACGAGCTCAAGGAAATGATGGAGCGCGTCGATGCCGGCAAGGATCCCAAGGGTCCCAACACCATGGGTCTTTCCGACGGTTCCAGCTCTACGATCGGTGACCTCAGCAACAACACGTCTGACGACTACGCAAACGGTACCGCAACCTCATCGGTCAGCTCTGACGATTCCGACGATTCGAGCGACAGTTCCGATTACTACGAAGAGCCCACCGGCGACGGCAACGGCTACGAGGCCAATTATTAGGGTTACGCGGGCTTACCAGCCCGCGTAACCAGTTGACGCTGCAAACCCGCCAGAGCGGCAATCTGCCTTTCAACTTCGGCGGCATGATCAAAAGATCAATGCCGCCTCGTTTCAAGGCACCTTGCTCGCTCTGGCGGGTTTTCGCTGTCGTTGCCAAAACATCGGCGTTGCCTTGGTCCGGACTAGTCGTTGGGTAGTCATTGGGGACGTTTTTAAACGACTAGTCAAACAAGAACCTCCCCAATGACTACCCACAAAGCGAGAGTGGATGTCGTCATTTTGCGGCACTTGGGGACGTTCCTTTTGTGCCGGCAGTTTGGGACACTCCTTGCGTTAAGAGGCTGGCGTGCGTCAACCTGTTCTCATTGCAGCAAAAAATCGCCCCGTTCTCGGTTGAGGACGGGGCGATTCGTCTTTTGGACTTGTGCAGCCAGGCTTATGCAAAGCGGGCGACGAGCTCCTGGAGCACGTCGGTCATCTTGACGAGCGAACTGACCGGGACGAACTCGTTGACGCCGTGGTAGCAATAGCCGCCGGTGGAAAGGTTGGGGCAGGGCAGACCGCGGAACGACAGCTGAGCGCCGTCGGTGCCGCCACGAATCGGCAGCACTTGGGGCTCAACGCCGCAGGCAAGGTAGGCTTCCTTGGCAACATCAATAAGCTCGGGATAGTCACGAACGATCTCGGCCATATTTCGATACTGCTGCTTAATCTCGACTGTCACGCGCTCCTCACTCAGACGCTGGTTGAGCATCGAGGCGGCGGCATCAATAAGGTCGAGTTTCTGCTGGAACTTGGCGGCATCGTGATCACGGACGATATAGCGCGCCGTGGCATGGTCGACCGTTGCCGAGACGCCCTCAAGGTGACAGAAGCCCTCGTAGCCCTCGGTGTATTCCGGACGCTGCTCGTAGGGGAGCAACGCGTTGAAGTCGCAGAACAGATTGCCTGCGTTGACCATACGGCCCTTGGCGTCGCCCGGGTGGATGGACTGGCCCTCAAAGCAGACGGTCGCCTCGGCGGCGTTAAAGCACTCCCACTCCAGCTCGCCGATGGGGCCGCCGTCGACCGTGTAGGCGTACTTGCAGCCAAAGGTATCGATATCCAGCAGCTCGGCTCCGTGGCCGATCTCCTCGTCAGGGCAGAAGCAAATGCCGAGTGCGGGATGGGGCAGAGAAGGGTCCTGAGCGATACGCGCGACAAGCGACATGATCTCGGCGACGCCTGCCTTGTCGTCCGCGCCCAGCAGCGTGGTGCCATCGCTGCAGACCAGGTCCTCACCCGCGAGGTCGTTCAGGGCGGGAAGCTTGGCGGTGCTCATGGCAACGGGCTTACCGTCAACCGTGCCGCAGACCAGGTCGCCGCCCTCGTAGTGTACGATGTGCGGCTTCACGCCGGCGCCCGGTGCAACTTCGGTGGTGTCGAGATGGGCGATCAGGCCCAGGGCGGGCTTGTCCTCAGCGCCCGCACTTGCGGGGATATGCGCGCAGACATAGGCATGCTCGGTCACGTGGGCATCTTCCGCACCAAGCTCGCGCAGCTCTTCAGCTAGCACGTTGGCAAGATCAAACTGAACGGCGCTCGAGGGTACCTGGTCGCAGTTTGCATCCTCGGACTGCGTGTTGATCTGGACGTAGCGCAAAAAGCGCTCGAGGACATCGGGGTTTGTGGTGGTGTTTTCCATAAAGATCGCTCCAATCTTGGTCGTCGTGTGCAACAAGAACTCTAGCACGGTATGCCACGGCATACCGCGACGCTTGGATGGGGTAGAATCAGCCATTGAATGCAGAAGGGACGGAAGATCATGGATACGACAAATAGCTCGCGCGAACTACATCTGACGGTGGCGAACGAAGACTACTTGGAGTGCATGGTTCGCATTGAAAGCGAAGAGGGGGAAACCAACGGCGTGCGATCGGTCGACATCGCGCAGCGCCTTGGCGTCTCCAAGGCATCGGTCAATAAAGCGGTTTCGGCGCTCAAGGCATCCGAGCTTGTCGAGCAATCGCACTATGGCAAGGTAATCCTGACCGATCGCGGCCGCGAGGTTGGCACGGCTATCTGGTACCGTCATCGCCTCATCCGCACGTTTTTGGTTCAGGAGCTCGGTGTCGAATTTGAGCGAGCCGATTCCGAGGCCTGCATGATGGAGCATGCGCTATCCGAGGACACGATGAGCCGCTGGCTCGCCTATCTCGAAAAGCAGGGAATCAGCGTCGAGGAATAGCGGGATATATATGGATACGAGTTATTACAACCGCTTTGGTGCCGAGGAACTTACGCGCCGCTTGTCGAGCGAGACCTTGTTGGCGCAGGGCCCCATGGGCAGTGTTCTGTTGAGTGAGTACGATGCCGCCGACATTCCACCGGCGTTTTGGAATCTGGCGGAGCCGCAGACCGTTTCTCGTATCCATCGCTTGTATGTCGCCGCCGGCGCGCAGGTGCTCATTACCAACACCTTTCAGGCATCAAGCTATGCCCTCAAGCACGACCAGATTGCGCCGTCCGTGGCGGAGGTCAATCGCGGGGCCGTCGACGATGCTCGCCAGGCGCACCCTCAGCTGCTGCTGGGCTCGATGGGCCCGATCGGTATTGAGTGGTTTGCCGAGGACTCTGCCGAGTATCGTGAAATCCGCGGCATTGCGCGCGAACAGGCGCACGCCTTGCTCAATGCCGGCGTTGACGGTCTGCTGATCGAGACGGTGACGTCTATCCGTAATCTGCAGCCTATGCTTGCCGGCGCCCGAGATGCCGCCGACGGCATGCCTGTCCTGGTGAGTTTTGTCGTTGACGATAAAGGCGACCTGTTGGGCGATGGCCTCAACATCGAGGCAGCCGTTTTGTACGCCGAAAAACACGGCGCAAACTCGGTTGGTGTTAATTGCTGTTCGCTTGCGGCCGCGAACGCGGCGGTG
The DNA here is from genome assembly GCF_003467925.1 of Collinsella sp. AM43-1. NCBI lineage: Bacteria > Bacillati > Actinomycetota > Coriobacteriia > Coriobacteriales > Coriobacteriaceae > Collinsella > Collinsella sp. AM43-1. The sequence goes on from NZ_QSFR01000007.1 coordinate 131,209, forward strand.
CCCAGGATGGTTGCATCGGCGACTACTCCCGTCACGGTGCGTCCCAACGTGGGCGATCCGGTCCAGACTCAGGATGGCCCCGTATGGCACGAGAACCCAGAAGCTTTCGCGCGCGCATGCATCGAATGGAGACATGCCGGTGCCGCAATGGTGGGCAGTTGCTGTGGAACCACGGCAATCACTACGGCAGCGATGGCCGAGGCGCTCGATATATAAAGGTCGAAACCGCTCCATACGGGGCGGTTTTTTTATTGCTTGCACATCGGCGGTAGCATTTGCCCAAATGGTGAATGCCGGTTTTGGCAGGTTGCTGGGCGAGCGTTGCGGGTATACCCCATGCGTACCATGATCCAAACACTGTGAGGTGTCTGCGCGTGTGCGCGATAATTCATTTTGGAACTGACGGTTGGCGCGCCCGCGTCGACGACGACTTTACCGTCGACAACGTTGCCCGCATTGCCGATGCCGTCGGCGAGTTGTGGCAAAAGATCAATCCAGGCAAAACAGTATATATAGGGTTCGACACCCGGCCGCAGGCGCGCGAGTTTGCTGAGCTTGCGGCAGGCGTGCTTGCCGCTCACGGATTGGACGCAGTGCTCGCATCTCGGCCTGTTCCGACCCCCGCCCTTACGTGGGCGGCGGCGTATGACGGCGAGGCCTGCGGTGCGCTCATGGTGACGGGATCCCATCATCCGCAGGGGTATCTGTGCCTTAAGCTGCGCATGGGAGATGGCTCGACGGCCAATCAGGATGTCATCGAAGAGCTCGAAGAGACTATGGCCCCCGAGCCGATGGGGATCGAGGAACGCTATCGCACCGCGGATATTATTCCTGACTATATGCAGGCGGTGGCATCGTTTGTCGATGCCGAGGCCATTCGAGCCGCTCACCTGCGTGTGGTAGTTGACCCCATGGGCGGCGCGGCCCAGGGATATCTTGCCGACCTGCTGCGGGAGCTAGGCGTCGAGGTGCACGAGATTCATGCCGGACAGTCGTCCGATCAAGAGGACATTTGCCCCGACCCTGTTGAGCCGTGGGTGGACGCTTGCGAGCGTGCGGTTGTCGAGGACGGGGCGTGCGCAGGCCTGGTGACCGACGGCGATGCCGACCGTATCGGTGCGGTCGACGAACGCGGTAGATATATTCATCCGCATCAAATCATGGCGCTTGTTTTGGGCGACCTCGTTCAATTCCGCAATTTGGAGGGGCGTGTCGTCGTCAATCTCTCGTGCTCGACGCTCGTGCGTCGCATTGCCGAGGCGCTTGGCTGTCGTGTGACCGTTAAGCCGGTCGGTTTCAAATATATAGCTGCAGAGATGAAGAAGGGCGGCGTCCTCATGGGAGGCGAGGAGGCCGGCGGTATCGGCATCGCCGCGCATATGCCTGAGCGTGATGGAATCCTTGCTTGTCTGATTCTGTGTGAGCTTATGGCAAAGACGGGCGCGCCTTTGGGCGTTTTGGTCGATCAGCTCGAGGCCAGTTTTGGTAAGACGAGCTATGGGCGTCGCGATTTGCGCCTTGAGGCCGAAGACGCCGAATCGCTGCGAACGCTGCTTCCTGGCATGAATCCTAAATCGATTTGCGGCAAGGCGCCGCAGGCTGTAAGCCATATGGATGGTTTACGTTTGGCATTCGAGGATGACACCTGGCTGCTGATCCGCCCCAGCGGGACCGAACCGGTGGTTCGCGTATACGCCGAGGGGTTCTCGGTGGAGGAGCGCGATGAGTTGCTCGATGCCGGCTGTGCCTTGGCTAAGGGAGCCTATCAGCTTTAGCCATATGACGCTTCACTATAAAGAGGCCCTCGGTGAGCGGTAGAGAACGGCTGGCAAACGTAAGCAGGGTTTTAATATGTGTAGGAAATGTGTGCTCCCAGATTCCCGCCCCCGGCGCCCCTCCGGTCTGGCAATATATCT